>JAYVSA010000425.1:0-1753 GCA_043775765.1 Breznakibacter sp.
CTTTTGAAGCGCCACCTCTAATAATTTTATTGCTTGGCACAATTCCCACAGCCATGTTATTAACCACCGGACTGGTATTGTAACCTGGTGTAAAGTAAACATCGCCCCCAAGAAGAGGCGCTCCAAAGCTCTTCTCGAACTCTGAGATTCCGGCTAACACCTCAGCAAAGAGCCAACGCGAAGCATCACGCTTGCCATCACCAAAACGAAGGGCACTCATATAAGCAATAGGCTTTGCACCCATTGAAAAAACATCTCTATTTACAACTCGCAACCCCGTAAAAGTGCCTAGTTTGGGCTGTATAGCGCACGGGTGATTATGAGATTCTATCTTTACCACGCAAGCCAACCCATTACCCAAATCAACCACGCCAGCATTCTCCTTAAAGGCATCGACAAGTACCACTTTACTGGGTTGCGATAACTCTTTAACCCACTTTTGAGAGCTTTTATAGGAGGCGTGCTCGGTCCAAAGCAAGGCATAAATCTCAAGTTCTAAAATATTGGGCTTACGACCTAAATGGTTGCTAATAATTGAATATTCATATTCGCTCAAGTTAAACTTGATAGCATCTGAAACAGTAGAAATTGAAATATCCATATATTCTATTGATTATGATTGGGTAAAAACTCACAAGAAATTCATACTTTTGACCCTCTTTTAGGCTCATTCAAAAATGCTATCCAACAAAAGTGTAAATAGCAGAGTGTAAATGTAAACAATTTACCTATACGTATACACCAATACAAACAACTTAAAATCTTTGAACAGATGGATAAAATTGCTCTAATCACAGGTGCTACCTCTGGAATTGGCGAGGCAACAGCTAAAATGTTAGCCAATCTTGGTTATAATCTTATTATTACTGGTAGAAGAGCCGATAGATTGCAAAAGCTAAAAGCAACCATTGAAACGGATTATTCAATAAAAGTAGAGATTCTCAACTTCGACATTCGTAAAAATGATGAAACAAATGCCGCACTCAACTCTCTTTCTGCCGATTGGAAAAAAATTGATGTTTTGGTAAACAACGCTGGATTAGCCGCTGGATTAGAGAAGTTTCAGGATGGGCTTTGGAGCGATTGGGAACAGATGATAGACACCAACGTAAAAGGCTTACTCTTCATCTCTCGCATTGTAACACCTTGGATGATAGAGCGTAAAAAAGGACACGTTATAAACATTTCGAGTATTGCGGGCATTGAGGCCTACGAAAAAGGTAGCGTTTATTGTGGTTCAAAACACGCTGTTCAGGCCATTTCTAAAGGTATGCGTATCGACTTTCTTCCCTTCAACGTAAAGGTTACCACCATTTGTCCGGGTATGGTTGACACCGAATTCTCATTGGTTCGTTTTAAAGGCGACCAAGAACGTGCAACAAACGCCTACAAAGGTTTAACACCACTTTTTGCCGATGACATTGCCGATGCTATTGAGTTTGTTGTTACCCGAAAACCACACGTTTGCATCAACGATATGCTCATTATGCCAACCGCTCAAGCTACTGCTACTTATAACTTTAGAGAGTAGTTCTTGCGTAGTTTCTTCAAAGAACTTTTTCTAATTAGAAACATAATAACTATCTTCGCACCAACATATTAAGTATAATAGACATGAATCATAGAACAACTATTATTGATAAACCATCTCCTCAATTGCTTGAGTGGGCTAGAAATCAACAAAAATTAAAAGACGCACGAAGAGAAGAATTAAGCAAAAAACTCCACGAGGAGAAAAAATAATTCTTCTTCT
>JAYVSA010000426.1:0-12099 GCA_043775765.1 Breznakibacter sp.
TGATTGAGCGAGTCCTTCTGCAACACCATAATTGTCGAAGAAGTAACTTTGGGAGGTAACACTTGTTGTTGTGCCAATGAAAGTGACGAAAAAAAATATTCGCCCTAAATAGAGACGAATATTTTTTTTCAGTGCGAACGGCTTGTTCGTGAATGTCAACATTTTGATTTCTATTTAGCTATAAAGAAAAACGTACCGTCTTCATCACCCAAACCAGCAATTTTTCCAAATAGGGGTTTTTGTTGGTTGTTAGATGTTACAGCAGTTGTTACACGTTGAACTATGCTTTCTATCGGCAAACATGCATCTTGACTGTTAATCAGCGTGTTAGCAAATGTTTTTGTGAACTGACTGTTGTCTACCGCCAATTCGTAACCTGCCGATGAGAATACTTGCGACGACTTCATCTTAGCCGATAAATCGCCACAACTTCTAGCTTTGGGTTCTGAACGCATGGCCTGATAAAAACTTGGGCCAGATTCGCAAGCATCTGTAATCACAAGGGTGTGAGCAACGGAGATATTGTAGTTGTTGAGCGATGCTTTGAGTGAATTAACATTGAAATAAGTAAATTCATCGTCTCGCTTTGCATCCACGGCAACCCAATAGCCTGTTTCATTTAAGAATTTTCCATGCCCAGCATACCATATCAAGAGAGAAGTTACATGGTTACTCTTAACCAAATCTCTAAGCTCTATGGAGAAGAATCGTTCCATTTCCAACTTAGTCATATCTTTTTTGTGAATTAAGTTGTTGACGTTGTATTTTACCAGTGCAGACTTCATTAAAGAGACATCTTTTGTTGGACCTTCAAGGTTTGCAAAGTTTTGATAATTAGAGTTTTCTACAAATACCACCCATGTTTTACCCATTGGATTACCTTCGGCAATGGTAATGCCATCTCTATTAAGAGTGTAGGTGTTGTGTGTTGTATTGCCAAATTTGTCTTCAACGGTTACCGTAAAGCGATCTTTGTTGGTTACGTTGATATACGCCTGAAAGGTTGGATTGAGTTCTTGCGGTGTAAAGCTTGCAACAACGCCATCAATGTAAATTGAAGAAATCGTGCTCTCGTCAAAAACCTTACCTTCAATAAACACTTTCGGATCCTGAGAATCTAAGAAAATCGTTTTGTCGTCCGAGGCATAAGGCGCCATAATTTTCACCTCGGGAGTATCAACCTCGGTGCGAATAAGGGAGTAGGTTATGTCTTGTGCGTTGTCGTACACATCAACAGCGTGAAGGGTTACCGTATCTTTCGTTAACGCAACCTCAGAAGTGAATTTATATCCAGCGTCGGTTTTTTCAAAAGCCACTGGTAGTGTGTTTATAATCAGAGATTTGATGCCGCTAGCATCTTCTATTCTGCCCGAAACCGTTATGGCATTTGAGTTGTTTGGCACTTGTAATATGTGGTTCGGTTTTTCAATAGGTTTAGATATTGTTACATACGGCTTGTCAGTCTCACGATTTAGTTCGTAAAGTCGCTCCTTCGATTTCTCCAATAAGTCTGCCACTCCTTTGTCGTTTCCTCCAAGGGTTCTGAGTGTGGCATAATCCTTTATCGCTTCCTTGAAATTCATTATTTGTTCGTAAGAATAGGCTCGCTTATAATAGGCATCAATGCGATGAGGATTTAAATTAATAACTTTGGTGAAGTCGTTAATTGCATTAGGATGTTGTGCAAAGAGCTGATAGTAAATACCGCGAGTAAAGTAATTCTCATCAACCTCGGGCTCAAGTAATATAACAGTAGAAATATCATTTATTACCTCCGCCACTTTTAATTGGTCGCTAAAGATCTTTGCTCTAACTCTATAAGCATCTGCAAATTTAGGATTTAATTTTATTGCTTGGTCAGCATTCTTTTGTGCGGTGATACTGTTTTTAGCTTGATATTGTACATTTGCTAAGGCTGTATATGCCTCCACATTTTTATCGTTTCTGTCTATTGCATTTTGGTAAGCCTTTAAGGCATCGGCTGTAAGTCCGCTGTTTTCACTCGCTACGCCAACTCTAAAATAGTTCACATCGCTTGATTTATGAGCCAACAAAATTTTTGCATCAATCAGAGCGGCACCATAACTTTTGTTTTTTAATTCAGCATCTACTTTTAGCGCCAATACATCGTAATTGTTATCTAATTTGAGGGATGTCGTACTTCTGTCAATAGCTTTCTCGTAATCTTTTAAATTATAATACAACCGAGCAGCATTGGCATAGGACTCTTCGTCTTTCACATCAAAAGTTACTGCATTATCGTAGTCTTCCGCAGCCTTTAATGTCTCGTTATTCTTTTCGTAGGCTTTAGCACGCTTTACGTAGGTAGCAGGTGTGGCTGGTTGTAGCTCAATTGCTTTCGTAAATTGCTCAATTGCTTCAGCATATTTACCATTCTCAAAGAATTCTGTGCCTGCTTTTAGGAACGGTTTAATGTTTTGAGATTGGGCGGAAATTGCTATTAAAATGAAGGCTAATAAAAGTGTATACTTCTTCATGGTTATATAGTTTGTGTACATATTTGGTTGAATTTTCAGCTATTCAAAGATACTAAAATTAACATTTTTTCGTACAAAACAGCCCTCTTTTTGACTTTATATTACATCTATTGTGTAATGTCTATCAATAAGGTGTTTGAACACGTTCTAAAGTGTAACAAAAGTTACCCTAAAAGGTTTTATCGACAGAACCAAATTAAGAATTTGTAGTATATTTTAGACGATCTGTAATTTTAAGTTGGTATTAGTTGTTGTTATGGTGGCCAACTCTATGCATTTTGTTTGTTCAATGAGCCATTGTTTTTTTGTAACCACACTCGGCATAATAATGAGTTTAACCCATTTTATCTCACCACTTAAACAAAAAAGTGAATCTCTTTTTGCAAAGAAATCCACTTTTGGTTTTGTAATCCTAATATTATTGTTTTCGAAATACTCACGAATTTATTCCACAATTACCAACAAAGCCTCTTCCACTGAAAGGAGTTGTTGTTCGCCAGAATCCATGTTCTTGAGAGTAATTTTATTGGCGTTCATCTCCTCTTCGCCTATTATAATCATGAATGGAATCTCTTTTTTGTCGGCATAAGCAAACTGCTTTTTCATTTTGCCTGTCTCGGGATAGATCTCACTTTTTATGCCCAAATCTCTAATTTTTTTAAGTATAGGAAGCGAGAATGCCTCCTCTTTAATGCCAAAATTTGAAAACAGCACCCGTGTAGATGCCACTGCACTGGTAGGGAAAAGTTCCAGTTGCTCCATCACATCGTATATTCTATCGGCACCAAAAGAGATACCAACACCCGACACGTCTTTTAATCCGAAAATACCTGTCAAGTCGTCGTAACGCCCACCACCAGTGATGCTGCCAATTTGAACATCTAAAGCCTTTACTTCAAAAATAGCACCAGTATAGTAGTTTAATCCTCTTGCAAGAGTTAGGTCGAGCTCAATATTGAGTTTTACAGAAATGCTTTTAACATACGCAAAAAGAGTTTCAAGTTCACAAACTCCTTTTAAGCCAATCTCAGAAGTTGCCAAAATGGTTTTGAGCGAAGTTAATTTCTCTTCGTTGGTTCCTTTAAGTAAGATGATGGGTTGTAGTTTGGCTATTGCTTCAGCCGAAATTTGCTTCTCTTCAAGCTCTTTATTTACTCCATTTAAACCAATTTTGTCGAGTTTGTCAATGGCCACGGTTATGTCTACAATGTGGCTACTCTCGTCAATCACTTCGGCTATACCAGCCAATATTTTTCGGTTGTTTATCTTTAAAGAAACGTTAATATTTAGTTTCTTGTAAACATCAGCTACAATTTGAATCAACTCCAATTCGTTAATGAGCGAATCGCTCCCAACAACATCTACATCGCATTGAAAAAACTCGCGATAGCGACCTTTTTGGGGTCTGTCGGCACGCCATACTGGTTGTATCTGATAGCGCTTAAATGGGAACGTAATCTCGTTTTGGTGTTGCACCACATAGCGTGCAAACGGAACCGTTAAATCGTAACGCAACCCTTTTTCGCTTATCTGTGAAACCACCTTGTTCGATTCGCCATCCGCCAGCTGTTCTTTATTGGTGCCAGAAAGGAAGTCGCCTGAATTCAAAATTTTAAACAACAATTTGTCGCCTTCTTCGCCATATTTGCCCATAAGAGTTGATAGATTCTCCATGGAAGGTGTTTCAATTTGCTGAAAGCCGTAAAGTTGGAATACCTCTTTTATGGTGTCAAAAATATAATTTCTGCGTCCCATTTCACTTGGTGAAAAGTCGCGGGTGCCCTTTGGAATAGATGGTTTTTGAGCCATTAGAAATGCAGTTTTGTTGTTGTGTTTGCAAAGATAGATGATATAATTGAAAGTAAAAACATCATTTTACCTCTTGATGGCACAAACGTATTTAACTTTTTTAGCTTTGTTTAGTCCTTCTTAAATGATGGGAGCCAGACAACCAAGTGTGACCTATATCTGGAATAAGGTGCAAATCCCGAAGAACCCCGAATAAGACGTGAATGAAATCCGATTATGTTTCGAAGAAATTTGTTGCATTGGTTCGATTATCTAAATGGTTGAAATGTAACGGGATTTATTTCGATTTCTTATTATTAAATATTGATTATTTTCAATATCTTTGCACGACTTTTTGATGCGTTTGGTTTTTGTTTTTAATTTATTGTAAATCAGGTGTTTGAAATGTTTTTGTGAGTAGTAATTAAGTGTAAAATAATATATAATGGGATTACAGTGTGGTATTGTTGGGTTGCCAAATGTGGGAAAATCGACCCTTTTTAACTGTTTGTCGAATGCTAAAGCACAATCGGCTAACTTTCCGTTTTGTACCATTGAGCCCAATGTCGGGGTTATTACGGTGCCCGATGATAGGTTGATCAAACTGGAGCAATTGGTAAAACCACAAAGAGTTCAACCTACTGTAGTTGAGATTGTTGATATTGCTGGTTTAGTGAAGGGAGCGAGTAAAGGTGAAGGTTTAGGGAATAAGTTTTTAGGGAATATTCGCGAGACAGACGCTATTATTCACGTTTTGCGTTGTTTTGATGATGATAATATTACCCATGTTGACGGTTCGGTTAATCCGGTTCGCGACAAAGAGGTTATTGATATAGAGTTGCAGATTAAAGATTTGGAAACAGTTGAGGCGCGATATTCTAAAGCTGAGAAGTTGGCTAAGACTTCAAAAGAGACTGAAGTTAAACGCACAGCCGATTTGTTGTTGCGTTATAAAACTGCCTTAGAACAAGGTTTGTCGGCTCGTACGGTAGAGGTTGCTGAACAAGATGAGAAGATAGCGAAGGATTTCTATTTACTTACCAATAAGCCTGTTTTGTACGTTTGCAATGTAGATGAAAAATCAGTTGTTACAGGAAATAAATATGTAGAGGCTGTTAAAGAGGCTGTGAAAAATGAAGGTGCCGATGTGTTGGTTATTGCAGCACAATCGGAGGCCGATATTGCGGAGTTAGATAGCTTTGAGGAGCGCCAAGAGTTCTTGGCCGAGTTGGGTTTAAAAGAGTCGGGTGTAGCCAAACTTATTCGTTCGGCTTACCACATGCTTAATCTTGAGACCTATTTTACTGCCGGTGTTAAAGAGGTGCGCGCCTGGACTTATCATAAAGGATTTTTAGCTCCACAGGCGGCAGGTGTGATACATACCGATTTTGAAAAAGGTTTTATTCGTGCCGAGGTTATCCGATATAATGATTTTATCACCCTCGGTTCAGAACAAGCGTGTAAAGAAGCTGGTAAAATGGCCGTACAAGGGAAAGAATATGTAGTGCAAGATGGCGATATTATGCACTTTAGGTTTAATGTTTAATTTATCATCGTGTTTTTTAAAATATTTTACTGTGTAGTTTAGCTCCATAAACGGAGTTTGTTAATCTCAAACGCAACTGTATTTTGCTGTTTATAAGCAAAATACAGTTGCGTTTTTTATTTAACACTATTATTTCTTGAACTTTTGATTAGTTGTTTTGTTTAACTTATATGAAAAAAATATAAATTTCTACTTCACAATGTAACTTGTGGGCAAATTTATTAACAATCAGATAATAGGCGATTTACAACTTCAAAGCTTTTACAGAAAATCTATTCGTCATCAAAAAAATGACATTGGTCAAAAAGAAAAAAAATGATTACTTATCTTAGTTTTCAAATGTTTTTTTTAGTAACTTTCTACTTACCAAAGCAGTATAACCGTTTGATAACTAAATGCTTGTTAGGCAAACAAGAATTACTCAACAAATAAGCTTATTTTTCTTATTGTTTTGCAAATCAATTAACACCATTGTTATATGAAAAATTTATACAGTAGTAGAATCGGAAATCAAAGAAACTTATTTTACGGATTCCGACTACCTTTTGGGATACAGCTTGTGTTCTCAAAAGTTTTTGGCGAAAAATCTGTTAAGCTCGTTATGGCTTTGGTGCTATTTTTGGGCATGAGTAGTGGGGCTTTCGGACAAACAACTTGGTATACTATAGCAAGTGGAAAATGGACCGATCCTCAAATCTGGACTCTTGATCCAGCTGGTTCGGTGCCAATCAACCCATCTTCACTATGCCCGAACTTAACAACCGATAATATTGTGGTTCGTACAGGTGTTACTGTAGCTATTCCCGATGGATTAACACCGTATAACTCACCACTCGAAACTAAAAACAATCTTAATTGCGGTTCTTTAACTGTAAATGGAGACTTAGATTTTGGCGTTTCAACGGGCCATACATTTACTCAAATTAAAGGAAATGGGCGCATATACTTTGAAAGCAATAATTTTCCAACAGCTAATTGGAGCAATTTTGTAACCGCTGGAGTAGGGGGTGGTACAATCATTTTAAAAGGGATTACAAATTTTGCAGTAACTAATTTGCCAGCAACAATTTACAACCTTGAAATAAATAACTCAGATAAAACAAAGGTCTATACATTAGATCAAAGTCTAACAGTGGGTGGTAGCTTAACCGTTGAAAGTGGCGTTTTGCAGATTAATAGTGCAACCTCAACAATTGTTCGTAATTTAACCGTAAACGGCAATGTTAATATTAAAGCAAATGGACAAATAACAACTGGTACTACAGCTTCAAAAGTGTTCCATTGGATGAATGTTTATGGCGATTTTACCAATAGTGGTGTTATTGATTTCTCAAACTCTGCACAATATGTAGAAGCTACTAATGGTGCTGTTAAGCTTAAGTTTTTAGGAAGTGCAAATAATAATATGGTTTGTAATGGAACCACCGATCTATATCGTCTTTTTGTGGATAAAGGTACCGATCAAACATATTCAATTGCTGTAAATGCTAATAGTAGTGCAAATTTTAAATTATTTGGCCCAGTAAGTGGTACCACAAACGATGGTGCTGATGGGGCAAATGGTTGGCAACGTTTACCAATTGTACTTGTTAATGGAAATTTACAACTAGAGTCTAATATATCTTTATCTCGATTGGGTGAGAATATTAATGGATCTGGACAGGGGATCTTTACAATACCGTCTTCTGCTCAGTTCACCATTAATGGCGCTAATATTACTACCTCTTCTATTGCGGGTAGTTGGAATGCGATTACTATTTATGGAAAATTAAAAATTGAGTCTGGAACTTTTACAACAACTGCTGGTACTAACGGGATTTATTATACTACCGATGGTGTTGTGACTCCAGTTTTTGAGATTACAGGCGGTGATATTTATGCTACACAGCTTAGAGACTATAATAGCTCTTCCAAGTTTCAGTATCTTCAATCTGGAGGAACCATCCATTTTAATGCTAGAGGTAACGATATCTGGTCTAATCCTGTTTTCTATTTGCCAGCGACTACACATATTTTTGATATGAGTGGTGGTGTAATGGAATATAGTATTGCTAATACCAATAATGTTACGGGTATATATATTAATTCTAGTAAGGGGAATTATAATGTAACAGGTGGCACCGTTAATGTAAAGACTCCATCAACAAATGACTTTAGAATTTGCACTTCTGCACCATTTAATAATCTTATTGTTGATGGAAATGGTTCTGCTAATAAAGTTGTTATGACAAACTTATATGGAAGCGATAATTCTTTTTTCTATGGCGATTTGAATATTAATAAAGATGTAACAATAACTAACAGTGGAGTTCTCGAAGGACGTGTTTATAACCTTTATGTTTCAGGTAATATGACTATTAATTCAGGATCTTCATTTACTCAGACATCTGGTAGCGCATCTAAACTTATTTTTAATGGTGCTAGAAATTCTGTACTCACGAATCAAAATGCTACAGCCTTAAGTATTGGCGATTTAGAAATTAATAAAGAGATTTATTCCCCTTCAACACAATTTTATACCGTGTCTCTTGCAGGTAGTACGGGTGGTTTTATAATTAACGATTCATTGCGAGTTATTCGTGGTAAATTAGATGTTGTAAATTATAATGTAGATTTAAAAAAGAACCTTGAAATTGTTGATGGTGATCTAACTTCTTCAGGAACTGGTTCTATTATCTTTAGCGGTACAGCCCAGCAAACTCTTAAAGGAGCTGAAGGTGTTGAGCAAAATTTTGGGCGATTGCAGTTGAGAAATACTACAGGAGTAAAACTTTTAAGTAATGTAAATGCAAACACTGTAGTTTTTAATGCGGACGTATTATTCGATTTGGATGTTTATAACTTAGATATTGAAAGTGCAAATTATACTTCTGGAAGTTGGGGAACTACAAGAATGTTTAAAACAGCAGGAACTATTTCGGCCGGGGGATTAACTTTGCCAATAGTTTTAAATACCAATTATGGGGCAAATACAAATGTTCAGTGTTTTCCGATAGGAACGTTTGATTCTCCTGGAGGCAGTACACTAAAATATAATCCAGCTTATATTGATGCCAAGGGGACTTTGAATAACAGTGGAAAAATTACGATTAAACCTGTTAATGATTATCATCCAACAATAAACCCTTCAAGGAGAACAAATGCAACTCCATATTACTGGAAAGCATCCTATTCTGGGTTAACGGGCATTACAGCTGCTGATATAAGATATAGATTTACCTATAGTGGGACCGTAAGCGGTACTCTTGGTCATATTTACAATAATTATGACTGGTTTGAATACTCATCTATTATTAGTGGAAATACGGTTACCTTCCCTTATTCTATCGTTTCTTTACCTACCTATTTAACAGAAGCCTATACTATTGGTGATACTAAAGTTTTTGATAAACCTAGAGTGTTATATAGTATTAAAACTGGTGCTTTTGATGATAAAAGTATTTGGTCGGAAACAAGTCATACTGGCACAGCAACCAATAAGTCGCCTAATGCGGCGGATTATTGCATAATTGGAGGTACACCTGGAGTTAACCATACTGTAACTCTAACGGATAATGATAGAGCAGCGCAAATTTATATTAAAGGTAACAGTGAAACAGGAAATTCAGGTACTCCTCCAACTCTTATCGTTCCAGCTGGTGTTACGGGTGATGCTATTGACGTAATTGACGGAAAAGGACGTTTGGTCTATGTTAATAATCTAGGCTACTGGGGTAGTAACAGTACTAGTATTATTACTGGTGATCACAAACAATTTTGTAGCAATACTGAAGCTATTCTTGAGTTTTCAGGAACAGGTGCATACTATATGCCAGCCCTTGCTGTAATACCCTTTTATCCTAATCTACATTTTACAGGAGCTAGTGTGAAAAATACGCCATATAATGGAAGTGTAAAAGTTAATGGTAATCTATACTTGGATAACTCATCGTTAACTGTTACAAATGTTTATGCGGGCAAATTGACGATAGATGGTAATTTGCTTATAAATAGCGGTACACTCGATTTGTCAGGCGATGCAACTCATGATACTTATGTGGATGGCTCAATTATTTTCTCTGGCAGCGGTACCCTAAAGAGCCGCGATAATGGTGGAGAAAATAAACTCTATCTAAAGGGTAATGTTGTATTAATAAATGGCTCTACAATTGATTTTTCCACAACAAGTCGTAAAACAGATGTGGTTTTTTATGGTGATAATAACGCTACTGTTTCACGCACAGGTGCAGGTACAACAAATTTATATCGCACCTATATTAATAAGCCATTTGGTAAAAAAGTTCAATTTACGACTCTATTCAGTTTAAATGGCCCAACAGATGATGCTACAAAATCATTAGTTCTGCAATCGGGCGAATGTCATTTGAATAATAGCGGAATCACAATTCCACTAAGCACAAGCGGTAACCCATTTAAAATACCTGCTGGAGCGATATTGCATGTTGATAATGGATCACAAGTTAACGTGGGTGGTTCGGCTTCTAATACTGGTATTTGGCTCGATGGTGCGTTGATTGTTGACAACGGTAGTAAAGTAAATTGTAATCAGGGATCAGGTGCTTATCTCGATAATTATCTTGAATATTCGCCATCTGGTGCAGCCTCTATTTGGTTAGGTGCTAATGCACAACTTTTGGTGGGCTCTCAACTTCGCAGAACAACCTCTTCCGATGCTGGCATTTTGAGATTCACTCAAGCTAAAGCATCGAGTGTTGTAACTTTAGGAAGTAAAAGTGCTCCAACGTCTAATCGAGGTGTGTTTGAGGTGTTAAATGGTGGAAGTGCATTTAAGCAGTTAGAGAGTGGTTGTAATGTTACCATTGTTCGTGGTCAAACTGCAGCTTCGGTTCCTGCTCTTATTTTTAATCCTGATACCGTTTCAATAACTACAGGCTCTCAGTTTACCTTGGGCAATGCAACAACACCTGCTTCACAGAATATGGGTATTTATAGCGGTGTCGAACTTAAGGACTTAACCATTGGAAGCACCAATACGCCAACAATAACGGTTAAAACGGGTGCTCTTACTCTTGGTGGAAATTTAATTAATGGTGGTACTCTTAATGCGGCTGGATACGATGTCATTTTAAAAGGTAACTTTACAAATAACGGAACCTTTACACCTGCAGGGAATACTACGTGGTTTAGTGGTGTTGCCGATCAGCTTATTAATGGAACTAATTCAGTTGCTTTCTATAATTTAACAAAGCTAAATAGCTCCACTCTTACAATGAGTAGTACGGTTAATGTTGCCAAAGATTTAACTATTGGCGTACCTTCGCCATCGGCAATGGGTGGAACAATTAATACAGGTGTATTTGATCTAAATGTGGCGCGCAATTTAACAGTTAATGGTACTACTTTTAGCTCTGGAGCAAGTAAGGGTGTTGTATGTAATGGTACGGCACTTCAACAATTAAGTGGTAATGCAACATTTGCACGCTTATATATCAACAATGCGAATGGATTAGATGTGCCAACTCAGAGCTCACCTATTAATTTTACAGAATGGTTACATCTTGAACAAGGTGTTTTTAATATTGGGAAAAATCTTATCACTTTCGATAATGATGCAACCATAACTCCTCCTGCAGGTGGTTACTCGTCATCATGTATGATTCAAACAAACTTATCATTTACCGATAATGGTATTCGTAAAATGATACCACAGGGTACTTGGTCGGTTGCTAGTCCTTATAGCTTCGTCTATCCTATTGGCTCGGCAGGTAAATACACTCCAATTAATTTGATGGTTGTTTCAAATACAGGTAGTGGAACTGGTACTATTCGCGTGAAAGCAGCAAACGAACGACATGTGAGTGTTTTCGATGATTCAGCTACGCCTATTGATGAGACAAAGAATGTATTGCAATACAATTGGACTATGGATGCAACAGGAATCTCTGGTTTTACGGGAACTGCTTGGATGAATTTTATAGGTTCTGATGCTTTGGTTACTGCACCAAATGATACGTCTCAATATATCTCAGCTCGTATCTTGCTTAATAGCACATCTTGGAATAAGTTTGATGCGAATGATTTTGATGGTGGCGGTAAGAAGGTGATATTTAAGTTTTCGGGTACCGATGATAGTGGTATTGATGGTGATTATACGGCTGGTATTTCTAATTGTATACCCGATGTCGTGCCTGCATATATTTCGGTAGTAAACGGGCAATGGAGTACAGCAAGTACTTGGGCTCTTTATGATCCTGTTACTTTGGCTACTGGTGCAGCTGGTGTGGGTGTGCCTGCAGGTGGACCTCG
>JAYVSA010000427.1:0-4793 GCA_043775765.1 Breznakibacter sp.
GAGAAAATGATGATACTTGGTAATGTATTTCCTTTTAAGATTGATAACAAAAGAGGCAATTTTTGTCCGTCGTGAACAATGTACGCTTCTTGAACTACATTTTCAGAAGGCTTTGATATAGAAAGACTTACCTCGGCAGGGTTAACCATGAAGTTGCGTGCAAATTCACGAATCTTTACGGGCATTGTTGCCGAAAACAGGATGTTCTGGCGAGTTGCAGGAAGTAGTTTTGCCAAATAGGCAATATCTTCCACAAAACCCATGTCGAGCATTCTATCAGCTTCATCAAGTATAAAGTGCTGAATGTTTGAAAAATCGACATAACCCATTTCAATGTGTTGCATCAAACGGCCTGGTGTTGAAATCAGAATATCTACGCCCGACTCGATGGCTTTGCGCTGACGGTCAAATTCACCTGGGCTATTTCCTCCATAAACGGCAGTTGACGATACATCCAAAAAGTATCCAAAACCCTCCATTTGTTGGTCAATTTGCTGTGCTAATTCTCGCGTGGGAACCAATATTAAGGTGTTGATGCCTTTGTGTTGTTTGATGAGCAATTTATTGATGACTGGTAACAGATAAGCTGCCGTTTTGCCCGTACCTGTTTGGGCACATGCTATAATGTCTTTTCCTTCAAGAATGATAGGAATAGTTTGCTCTTGCACTGGAGTAGCCGAAACGAAATTCATGTGGCTAATGCCTTCAATGAGTTCGGTGCTAAAGGTAAATTCTGAAAAATTCAAGGCGTATAAGCTTTAGTAATTATTCTACAAATAAAATTAATCCTTTAAGGTATTCGCCCTCAGGATGATAGATGTTTATTGGGTGATCGGCTGGTTGTGTTAGTTGACTTAAAATACGCACATTTCTACCCGCTTTTGCCGCGGCAGAGAAAACAGTACGGCGAAAATCATCTTTAGAAACAACCTGAGAACATGAAAAGGTAAAGAGAATGCCTCCTTTTTTTATCTGCTCAAAGGCAATGGTGTTCAGTCTACGGTAACCAGTGAGGGCATTTTTAAGTACATTCTGATGCTTTGCAAATGCTGGTGGATCGAGAATGATGAGATCGTATTTGTCTTTTGATTTATCTAAGAATTTGAAGGCGTCTTCTGCAAATGCCTCGTGGCGCGCATCGTTTGGATAGTTAAGTTCTACGTTGGCTCTGGTAATTTCTATTGCTCTTTCAGAACTATCTACCGAATGCACCAACTTGGCGCCACCTCTCATAGCATAAAAGGAGAAGCCGCCTGTGTAGCAAAACATGTTGAGTACGCTTCTGTCTTTGCTATATCTTTCAATTAGCGCTCGGTTTTCGCGTTGATCGACAAAGAAACCTGTTTTTTGTCCTTTCTCCCAATCTACATTGAATAACAAATCGTTTTCAAGGGCTACTTTTGTCTCGCAACTGCCCCAAACATAGCCATTTACAGGTGTAATATCGGCCTTATAGGGAAGTGTGCCTTCGCTTTTGTTGTAGATGGCTTTCAACTCTGAACCCAAAACATCTTGAAGTGCTTTGTTAATCTCGTCTCGTACCAAAAACATACCCACCGAGTGCATTTGCACCACTGCTGTACCGTTATAATAATCAATGATTAAACCCGATAAATTATCGCCTTCACCATGCACTAAGCGGAAAGCATTTGTTGAACTGCTACCTGCCAATCCAATAGCTTTTCTAACGTCGTAGGCTTGTTGAATGCGTTTTTTATAGAATGAGTAATCGGTGGCTTCCTCTTCAAAAGATATGATTCTAACAGCAATAGAGCCAATTTGATAGTGCCCAACGGCTAAGAAGTTCCCTTCGTTGCTGTAAACCTGCACCACATCGCCCTCTTTTACATCGCCTGCAATTTTCTTTATTGCACCGCTAAATACCCAAGGGTGAAAACGCTCTAAACTTGCTTCTTTGCCCGACTTTAGAAATATCTTTACAAAATTTGTCATCTTTAATTTTTGTTGTGTGCTAAGCTATTTATATAATAACTGATTGATTTATAATTGGTTCAATATGAATTAACTTGTCGTAAATTTGCTTAGATACCCATGCATCTGTAGCCGCGTAATTTTGTTGACTCGGTGTAATTTCTGGTGCTTCCCAATTGGTGAGTTTTTGCCTTTTTGAGATGCGATAACCAAGCAAAATTGCCACCATTTTCTTTAGCCCAATGTCCGTGATTCCCTTTTGAAGTGCCACTTTTTGTAAATCAACCACACTGTGCGCGTCAAAGGGAGCAAGTTTTTGTAGTCCTTTTATATCGTCGGCCGTGGCAGCACCTGCTTTAATGATTTGTGGAGACGATAAAATATCGCGTATCTCTTGCGGAAGACCAATTTTATTGAGCCTAAAGAGGTAACATTTAGTGTCGGTTGATAGTTGAAGCAGACAAACGGGATGTGTTACTCCTTTAAGAAAAGCAGGCTTCGTTTCCGTATCAAAACCAAGTACAGATACCCCTTGAAGTTCATCAATTGCTCTTTTTAAAATGGTTTCATTATCGATAATAATAATCTCACCTCGAAACTGCAAAAGCGGAAGTTCGTTTATCTCTTCTATAGTTATTGTTTGTTGCATTCTGTTGTCAATCAGTATTTTGTAATATTAAACTGCAAATGGATTTTCGGTATTATCTTCAAATCTATCGTTTAGCCAGTTTGGATTCGATTTCGAAGTTGTTTCATCATCAAAATCTTCAACTTCCTCAGGTTCAATAGCTTCCTCTTCTGCCGATAACTCACCATTGAAATAAATATTGTGCAGGGCTCGCATGGTGTTTACCAATCGTTGTCCCCAATAAATTTTGAATTGATTATTGGCCTCAAAAAGTGAATCAACCATCACCTCCTCTAACCCATTTCGGTAGTTTTGAGTAAAGTTTTTTAAATCTTGGTAGATGTCTGTTAAATCTTCACTTATAAAACAGAGTGTCGATTCGTTCGTTGCAACACTTTGAGACTCATATACATCGGGGTATTCGTTGAAATCTTCGAGTTTTGTTCTGATGTTGGTTTCTAATGCATAATACTCAACTTCCGACACAAAAATCTCGGTTCCAAAATCACCCTCTTCGTCTAAACCATCTTCAAACTCGGCAAGCGTTTCATTGAGCATGGATGCCTTTAGGTAGAGCAACGGCAATAGTTTTAACGCCAGATTAACAAAAACTTTTTGCGAATGTGCGTCAGCGCTCTCTATAAACTTGCAATATTCGTTTGCTACAGTAACAAATTCTACTGCATTTTTTGCGTAAACTATCTGATTTAATGTGTTCTTCATTCTTTTAAAAATAGGCAACAAAGGTACTAAAAAATAGGAATAAACGGTTACTAAAAAACGATAAGCTTGCCGAGGTCATTTTCTCTTATCTTATCGTTGTCAATCAGCCATTTAACCGTCTTGTCTCTTTGCAAAGGGGGGTAGGGTATCTTTTGTTTTATCTCCTCTAAATTAAGTGGTTGCAGTGTGAGTAGATGAATGATTTCGCTTTCCATTGTCTCAATCTCTTCGGAGTAGCAATTGCTCTTCTTTTTGTCGATGCAAACATCACACACACCGCAATTTTTGGAAGTTGATTGGCCAAAATAGTCTAGCAATATTTTTTGTCGGCAAACAAACGTCGTGGTGCTGTACGAAATCATGGCCTCTATGCGTTGAAGATAGCGGTCTTTGCGTGTTTGGTATATTTCGGGAGGAAGCACCAGATGACGCTCCTCTTCACGGCTTGTTTGGTACGATACAATGGTGGCATGTTTGCGTGGAATATAGTCTATAACCCCCGATTTACTAAGCGATACCAGCATTTTGTAAATAGCATCTTTGGTGCTGTTTGTAAGTCGAGCCAATTCGAGTTCGCTAATAATGACATAATCGCTAAAGAGCCCTGTATATCGGCGCAACAGAAGTTTAATGATGGTGTCGAGCGCTTCGTTGGCAACCTGAAACTTATATAATTCATTGCGTTCCATGGTGAAATAGACTTTCGAAGGCATATCCAAATCTTCGAGATATTCTATATAGCCTGCCAAATCGAGAATTTTTAGGCTAGAGTGGGCGTTGAGCAGACTAAAATGGAAGCTGCGGCAAAATTCGCCCAAATCGAAGGTTTGAGAATAGAGATAACCCGTACCAACAGGCAACTGACAGTAGTTTCCTAACGCGGTATAGGTGCGTTTAATTTCCTCTTTTTCGGGAAATGTGGTGGCAATTCGGCGCTTGAGTTTGCCTGCATCATCGGGTGCCCAAAGAAGTATGGCATACGCCCGGTTTTCGTCTCGTCCAGCCCGTCCGGCTTCTTGAAAATAGGCTTCGGGCGATTCAGGAACATCGGCATGAATTACAAAACGAACATCAGCCTTGTCAATTCCCATTCCAAAGGCATTGGTGGCCACAATTACCCGTTTTTCGCCACTCATCCATGCCTTTTGTTTCTCATCCTTTACCAAATCGGGTAGTCCAGCGTGGTAAAAATCGGCTGTAATATGGTTGTTGTTAAGTAGTTCCGAAAGCTCTTTACACTTTTTTCTATTTCTTGTGTAGATAATGCCACTTCCGGGAATTGAGTTAATTATTTTAAGAATTTGATCGTCCTTTACATCGCAAGTACGCACAACATAAGAGATGTTGCTTCGTTCAAAACTTTTCGAAAAGACGCTGCCATCATTGAATCCGAGTTGTTTTTGAATATCGGTAACCACCTCTTTGGTAGCGGTGGCGGTGAGGGCTAAAATCGGTTTGTCCGGGATGAGGGTTCTCACCTCCGCAATTTTGGTGTAGGCAGGTCTAAAAT
>JAYVSA010000428.1:0-2863 GCA_043775765.1 Breznakibacter sp.
TGATGAGATGTAGAAGATGAGGTAGAAATCGTTGTTGATGGAGATGGCCATTTTTTGAGCAAAGTAGCCTCGGTCTACAATAATAACGTCTTTTAGCTCCTTAAACTCCTTATAAACAGCCTCTTTGTTTTCGTTTTTTACAATAACTTTGGTAATGAGCATCTGCAGCGTGTCGGTACTTGAGTACCAATCTTTAAAAATGGTGGAGGTTGAGAGTTGCTCGGCGGTGTAATTTACGGGTTGATAATTTTTATGAAGAGTTTCTGCAAAAGGCAAAAAGCTGTTTTTAGCAAATCCTTGTTTGGAACCACTCAATTCTATAAGAGCCAGAACGGTTGTTTGTCGCTCTTGAGTCCAAAAGGCATTCCAACGGGCAATGCGCTCTTTTTGAATATGTTTTGGCACGAGATATTGTTGAGCCGAAATAACTTTGTCAATCTTATTCTCCTTTTTAAGTTGGAGTAGTTTTTGATTGGTAGTTGCGTAAACACTTGTGAGTGAATCTATTTTTGAATTGGTGGACACAAAAATAACGGTCTTCTCGGCCGATTTAAAGATGGTGTTGAGTTTTTGTTCGGCTTTTTTTAGATGGGCAGGCTCAAAGTTGAGGTGCATCATGTCGCTGTCGAACGTTACATCGTTGTAGAAAAAAAGCGAAACAACAAACACCACCGCCAAAATAGAGAGTAAAATCTTACTCTTATCGTAGCGAAAAGCGGTTAAATTTTCAACCCACGTTAAGAGGCCATTGTGTTTGTTGTGCTTATGAATTTTAAGCAGATGTGGTAGAAATATGAGGCAAAAGAGAGTTGTTCCCACCAGTGTGAGTGCGGCAAAGAGGCCAAAGTCGCGAAGCAGTTTAGAGCTTGTGAAAAGTAAACCTAAGAATGCTCCAATGGTGGTAAAGCTTCCAACGGTGAGTGGCGATGCTAGCTCATCAATAACCTGACGAATAGAGTGTGAGTGGGTTTTATGTGAAAGCACGTGTATGGAGTAGCTCATGGCAATTCCAAAAACTGCCGCACCCGAACCCATGGCAATGGCCGAGATTGATCCGTTAAAAAGGCTGATGAATGAGAGAGCGAAGAGTGCTCCAAATATTACGGGAATGGAGATTAAAATCATGGCCCATCGGTTTCTGAAGGCCAGTGAAATGAATATGACAATGATTAAAAGTGCTATGGTAAGTGTTACCATGGTGTCTTTCTTAATTTGGCGGGCGTTGTAAACTCCCACACTTGGACCGCCAAAGTGCTCTAGCAAAATATTTGAATTTTTAGCATCAATCTCTTTTGCTTGGTTTTCAATGGAGGTTATTAGGGCATCGTTTTTACCAGTGCTTCCCGCGCCATTTATTGGGTCGATGATGACCAGCATGGACGAAAGGTCTTCTGAGAAAATGTAGCTGTTGTAGATTCTATAATTGGTGGCCTCGCCAAAAACTTGAAGTCCAGAAAGAGCTCCATTGCCCAAACCGATAGGGTCTTTGATGATAAACTCCTTGAGAGCAACCCCCATGGGCGATACTAATTTGTTATAGTTTTCCTTCATTTTATGGTCGATACCTGCTGGCGTGAGGATAGTATCGAGCTTGGCATAGTCGCTCTCGGTTAAGAAGATTGGCAGGTTGTTGTAAATGAAATCTGTTACTTGTCCGATGCTCCCCTCATCTATTTTAGAAGTGATGCTTTTAATGTGTGTAGCGCCTACCTCTTTTTGCAAATTGGCCACAGCCTCTTCACCTGCTTCGATGAGCATATCGGGGTCGTGTTCCTTATTAACAGTATCGTTTTGAGAAAAGATAAGAATGATTTTATCTTTAACCTTTAGGTTTTTGAATACTAAAGCGGTTTTTTTATTGTCTTTTCCATCGGGGAAAAAGCTGGTTACATCTTCATCAAACTTCACCTGCCACGAGAAGTAAGACATTACAATGAAGCACCCAGCCATAATGGTGAAGAGCAAGATGCGACGGGTTAGAAAATAGTCGTAAATCTTTAAAAAGAAGTTACTCATTATTGGTTCGTTTAAAAATACTTAGCGATATAAAAGAGAAAAGTCCAGCTAAAACTCCACTTAAAGTAGCCAACACAAAGCTTCCAACAAGGTATTGAACCAATGACGATGAAATAGTATCCAAACTAATTGTTGAGAACGATAAGGCTGTAGGCTCATTCAAGACAAAGCTTCCTACCAAAACACTACCATATAAAATAAAAGGAATTGCTGGCGGAAGGCTTATGTTTGCAGCGGCTATGGTTAAAACTTTGTTTAGTTTTAAGAGATGAGCTGTAACTCCTGCAGATATCATTTGGTAGCCCCAAAACGGAGCAATGCCAAAGAATACGCCAAGTCCAACGGCCATAGATACTTTCAAATTAGACTCCTTTGAATGAGTAATGTTGTTGCGAATGAACGATTTTATGTTGGTTTTATTGATGGATTTAATAAACAGAATTGGGTAGTAATAGATTAGGGCAATGGTAACCAGAAACGTGTTAAGAATACTGATGCGCGTGAAGTCTTGAAATGGACGAAAATGTGAAACACGCTCCTCTTTGCTCGGATAGAAGACACGAATAGGAATATTGATAACCGAAACATTTTTCCATGCAGAACGGACAATTACCTCAATTTCAAACTCATAGCGAGGCGTAAAAAAACGCATCTTATGAAGAGGCTCTAATGGATAGAGTCTAAAACCCGATTGGGTGTCGTTTAGGGTAATACCTGTCTCTACTTTATACCAGAAATTGGAAAATTTATTGGCAAAGGTATTTTTGCCGGGCATATTTTCTGCCGTCAAATTCCTTGCTCCAATAATCAGTGTATCAGGAGTTTGTTCTATTTGAGCAATAAATAA
>JAYVSA010000429.1:0-31970 GCA_043775765.1 Breznakibacter sp.
TTATCTTGAAAAAATGGAATCACTCGAGCAACTAAGATGGCTCGAAAATGGCTACAAAATAGCGACTGCCATTACCAAAGAAGAGAGCGTATCTATTGACACACCCGAAGATTTAGAAAATCTTCTAAAAAACATTAACCAATAATTCACAAATATGAAAACCCCCGGACTTGTAAAGAATGACTTATGGCTTGCGCCATTTACAGGTGCAATCAATCACCGCATCCAACAATATGAACGAACGCTTAATGATGCCACTAAATTTGGTTCGCAATCCATTTTAGAGTATGCCTCAGGATACAAGTATTTCGGCTTACACAAAACCACAGACGGGTGGGCGTTTCGAGAGTGGGCACCCAATGCAAACAGCATATTCTTTACTGGCGATTTTTGTAATTGGGAAGACCGAGAAGAGTACAAACTTACAAAGATAGGCAATGGTGTATGGGAAATCCTATTAGCCAATACGGCCATAAAACACGGCAATCTCTACAAACTGCATCTCCATTGGAATGGCGGCGAAGGCTACAGAATACCATCTTATGCCAATAGAGTATGGCAAAACCCTGAAAGTCACCTTTTTGATGCACAAGTTTGGAGCCCTGAAAAGCTTTTTACATGGAGCGACAACGACTTTAAAATTAGTCAAGAACCACCTCTCATATACGAAGCACACATTGGCATGTCGAGTGAAGAGGAAAAGGTGAGCAGTTACAAAGAATTTAAGGAGTTAATGCTTCCTCGAATTGTTAAATCGGGATACAATACAATACAACTCATGGCTATTCAAGAACATCCATATTATGGTAGTTTCGGATACCATGTTTCTAATTTCTTTGCCGCCTCATCGCGCTTTGGAACACCTGAAGAACTTAAAGAACTCATTAACGAGGCACACAAATGTGGAATATCGGTAATAATGGACATTGTGCACTCTCATGCCGTAAAAAATGAGCTCGAAGGCCTCGGTGTTTTCGATGGCACACGCACACAATATTTTCATGACGGAGATAGGGGTGACCACCCAGCTTGGGACTCTAAATGCTTCGATTACGGCAAGAAAGAGGTTATCCATTTCTTGACATCAAACTGCATTTATTGGCTCGATGAATACCATTTTGATGGCTATAGATTTGATGGGGTTACCAGCATGCTCTATTATAATCACGGACTAGGAAAAGATTTTACATCCTACCAAGACTACTATTGCGAAGCTGAAGATGTTGATGCAATGGCATATTTAACTTTAGCAAACAAGGCTATTCACACTTTTAAACCCTCGGCTATAACGGTGGCCGAAGAGATGAGCGGAATGCCTGGATTGGCTTGCTCAATTGAAGATGGTGGAATGGGTTTTGATTATCGCCTATCGATGGGAGTACCCGATCTTTGGATTAAAATGATTAAAGAACTTCCTGATGAAAAATGGAATGTTGGGCTTCTCTTTCACGAACTAACACAACATAGACCTGAAGAGAAAACGATTTCCTACGCCGAATCACACGACCAAGCTTTAGTCGGCGATAAAACCCTTATTTTTAGGCTAATAGACAAGGAGATGTACTTCTCGATGGCTAAAAATATTGGTAATCTAATTGTAGATAGAGGTATAGCGGTTCATAAAATGATTCGTTTAATAACCATCGCGACGAATTATGGTGGGTACTTAAATTTCATGGGCAATGAATTTGGGCACCCCGAATGGATAGACTTTCCACGCGAAGGCAATAACTGGTCGTGCCAATACGCTCGAAGACAATGGAGTTTGATGGATAATCACGATTTAAAATACCATTGGCTGAGTGATTTTGACAAAAAAATGGTGGAATTAATGCGAAGAGGAACACTAAAAAACTTACCGCCTTTTGAATGGGTTACCAAAAACGAAGCAGATCAAGTGCTCGTATTTAAACGTGGCGATCTTCTCTTTGTGTTTAATTTTAATCCAACAACCTCTTTTACCGATTATGGCGTAAATGCGCCAAGTGGAAAATATCAAATTATTCTAAACACAGACAACAAAGACTTTGGTGGATTTGGACGGGTTGACGAAGCAATTACCTATTTCTCAGCTCCTCACTCTTGGGATTTTGGCAAACATCAGGTTAAACTTTACATCCCAAACCGCACGGCCATCGTTATGAAATTTCAGCCAACTCAACGAGTGCATTAATTTTATGAAGAAATAGACTCAACTCACAGGGTGATAGACATAAAAGGGCTTCCAAAATGAAATGGAAGCCCTTTTTATTTTCATTATAAAGCTATTAAATACTAAATCCAACGAACATAGCAAAAATCCATTTTGTGAGGTAAATCTGGGTTACAAGCAAAGATGCGCAGCCCAAATTTAAACTCTCCTGCCACGGTTAACTTATGCGCCAACGAGTAAGTTGTCCGAGTTCCTTGAGTAGAAAGAATCGAGAACTCCTCTACATGAAGGGTTTTGGTTTCACTGTCAGAACCGTCCGAATAAACTAACTCAACGCCAACATCAGCACTTTCGAGCTTTTTAAGATCTAATTCAACGTTAATCTTATAGATGTCACCCACCTTTAAATCAAGATGCTTTATATCTGGAACCTCAACAGAAGACACCGTCACATCGCCCCAATTTGCTTGGAAATTACGTTTCCATTTAGCTAATTTGCGAACTTTCTCAAAGTCGTTATTCACAAGAAGTTGTTTACGACTATAAAGTTTCTTATAAAAACGCTCTAAATAATCGTCAATCATCCTCTTGGTTGTGTAATCGGGAGCAATTTCAGAAATCGACTTTTTAATAAACTGAACCCAACGATGAGGCACACCCGAAACGTCTTGATCGTAATAAAGAGGAATAATCTCATTCTCAAGCATCCTATAAATGGTTGCTGCATCGAGTTCATCCTGATGGTCATGATTTTGATAGGTTTGTTTTTCGGTTAATGCCCAACCTGCACCTTCAACATATCCTTCATACCACCAACCATCTTTAACACTAAAATTTAATGTTCCGTTCATTTCTGCCTTTTCGCCACTTGTGCCTGATGCTTCAAGCGGACGAGTGGGCGTATTAAGCCAAATATCGACCCCACTAACCAAGCGTTTTGCCAGCTCCATATCGTAATTCTCAAGGAAAATAACTTTTCCTAAAAACTCAGGGCGACGTGAAATCTCAACAATATGCTTAATTAGTCCCTGTCCACCACCATCGGCTGGATGCGCCTTGCCAGAAAATATAAATTGAACTGGACGCAAAGGATTATTCACAATCTTAGATAAACGATCTAAATCGGTAAATAGGAGGTGTGCTCTTTTGTAGGTTGCAAATCGACGAGCAAAACCTATTGTTAAGGTCTTCTCATTCATCCTATTCAAAATTTGAATTACATTGGCTGGATCTTCTGCACGACTCGACATATTTTTTCCAATACGTCTTTTCATATACTCTACCAACTTAGAACGAAGTCGACTTTTAATTTTCCAAACCTCCTCATCGGAAATATGGTATATTTTACGCCAATAATCTTTATTTGACAAATCGTCTATAAAACCTTCTCCAAATCGTTCTTCGTAGAATTTACGCCATTCTTTAGATGTCCAAGTACCATAATGTACTCCATTTGTAACATATCCAATGTGTAGCTCTTGTTCAAAATAACCAGGCCACATCTCTTTAAACATTTCCTTACTTACCTCTCCATGAAGCCAGCTAACACCATTAATCTCCTGCGAAGTATGGGCGGCCAATGCACTCATAGAAAACTTCTCAAATTTATTACCTGGAATTTCACGACCTAAATCCATAAACTCATCCCATGAAATATTTAAGAGTGCTGGTATATGGCGTAAATAAACTCGGAATAAATCCTCATCAAACTTATCATGCCCAGCAGGTACAGGTGTATGAGTTGTAAAAAGCGAACTCACTCTTACCAGTTCCATTGCCTCTTGGAAAGAGAATTTCTTTTCGATTAGGTTAATGAGTCTTTGAACATTGATTAATGCGGCATGACCCTCATTGCAATGGT
Organism: Breznakibacter sp.; assembly: GCA_043775765.1. Lineage (GTDB taxonomy): Bacteria > Bacteroidota > Bacteroidia > Bacteroidales > Marinilabiliaceae > JAGPHP01. The sequence continues at coordinate 4,014 of JAYVSA010000429.1, forward strand.
ACAAATCGGCATTGATTTTTAGCGCTTCCAACACTCTAATCCCGCCCATTCCTAAAATAAATTCCTGTTTTAGACGATTTTCCCAGTTGCCGCCGTAGAGATTATGTGTTATTTCTCTGTCCTCCTGACTGTTTTTATCATTATCGCAGTCCATCAAATACAATGGAATTCTTCCAACACTCGCTTTCCAAACCTTGGCATAAACTGTACGGCCTGGGAATTCACTTGCAACAAACAGCGGCGTTCCATCAGCCCCAATCACTTCTTCTATTGGAAGATTATTGAAAAACTGCATGTCTTGATTGGCCAATTGTTCTCCATTTAGTGATAACGACTGCGTGAAATAGCCATATCTATAAAGTAAACCTACTGCAACCATGTTAACACAAGAGTCTGAGGCTTCTTTTAGATAATCTCCAGCCAAAACGCCCAAACCACCAGAAAATATTTTGAGCACGTCGGAAATACCATATTCCATGCTGAAATAAGCAATCTTCGGCTCGTGTTTAAATGGCTTTGCCAGATATTTTGTAAAATTTTCATGAACCCGATTTAATTTTGAGACAAAATCATGATCTATAGCCAATGCTTCTAATCGCTCAATTTTGACACGTTCTAAAAGAACAATCGGATTTTTATTTAAAGACTCCCATAAATGAGGATCCACGGCATCAAAAATCTCAACAGCCTCATAATTCCACGACCACCATAAGTTCCGTGCAATTTCTTGAAGGGCAATTAGGTTTTCAGGAAGGGTAGACTTAACCACTAGAGTTTTCCAAATAGGCTCACGCGATGATTGTGACTCAACTTTAATTCGAGCTTCTGTTTGAAAAAGAGAAAACTGCCCCTTACGTTCAACCACCTTTTTCAAGGCAATATCATAAGCATCAAAATACTTTTGGCTAAGTGTTGACCATTCAGCAGTTTTAGAAAGCTTTAAGGCTGCAGCACGAATTTTAACCACATCCTTCTCCAACTTTCCAGAAAAAACATGTATGGCGTTTGAAATAGCAACAGAAGTCTCAAATTGATTACTATCTGTACGGTCAAAAACTTCAATTCCTTCATCAAGTCCCTTTGCAAATTGTCGTGCCCAAATTCCAAAGCCGGCTAAATTAGTCGTTATTGTTGGAATGGAGAATGCCAAACTCTCTAAAGGTGTATATCCCCACGGTTCATAATAAGAAGGAAATACGGTAAGATCCATCCCTATAAGAATATCATAATAATGCATGTTGAAAATGCCATCATCGCCATTCAAATAAGAAGGAACGAAGATTAACTTAACTTTGTCATCCTTAGAATTTGTAAGATGAATATCCTGCACTTTATTCATTATCGGATCCCAACCAATCTCGTTTAGACCGTGTGTTAAAAACGGGTTGTCAAGAATATTTGTGGCTTTAGGATCATTTAATTTTTCAATTAAATCACGACGAGCACCACTTGTATCTGCTGGTATTAACGTAAACGCAACCACCTCTCTTGTTTGCTCTTTATTATTATTCAACAAACGTAGAGAGTCGAGAAATACATCAATTCCTTTATTTTTATACTCGTAACGGCCACTATTTGCAACAAATAGAACATCATCGGAGAGTTTGTAGCCTATTAACGCTTCTACCACTCTTCGTATTTCACTACGAGCATGTTTTCGTTTTTTTGTAAATTCAGCTCCTTTAGCCACAAAATCAGCTTCAAATCCATTCGGAGTAACAATATCTACAGGTCGTGAGAGCAACTGTTGGCATTCACGCGCGGTAATGTCTGAAACGGTAGTAAAACAATCTGCATTGTTAGCGGCAATCTTCTCTAGCGAATGTTTTGCCACAACCCCCATTTCGTGCGAGCGCGAATCTCCATCGTAATCAGCAAGATGGTCGTAGATTGGTAATCCATTACCTGCTAACGAACGCCCAACTACCGTAGCATGAGTTGTGAAAGCCGTTGCAACTTGCGATAAATACTCTTTAAGATAGAGAACTCCACTTCCTGTCATCCACTCATGAAAATGAGCCACGACTTTTTGATTTTTCGAGAGATAGAACTTGTAAAAACTTTCTATCAAACGACCTGCCATGTGCCCAAACAACAAGGCCTCAAGATAGTCCCACTGACCCGATAAGGAATCGAGCTTATAGGTCTCCCAGTAATTAGATAAAATCTCGTTCTTATGCGGAATAGCAGAACTAAAATCAACTAGAATAACAATAGGTTTACCAACGATATTCCACCGACCTGTTTTTATTTTTATCTTCTCTTGAGCTAAACTCACTTTCCAATTTGCAAAAAGAGATTCATCGGGAATAAATTCAGGATTACTGTTCGGCCCACGCCAAACGTCGGGTCCAATAAAAATCAATTTATCCTGAAGCTCCTTTATCATTGATGAAGCCTTTGTAGAAAGAACTGTGTGAATGCCACCCATCTTATTACAAACCTCCCAACTTGTTTCAAAAACATAATCAGGTTTCAAATAACCTTCGCTCATTTAATTTCCTCCCTAATTTATTGGTTAATTTATTGGTTATAACGCAAAACCTAAATACCCAGACATAGTCAATATTTCACTAATTTTCTAATCGTATTGAACGATTCCTAATATGCAATAATAGCAAAAATTTCAACGTAAAATTTCTGAGCAAGCTATTCTGTAGTAAAGTTTTACAAGTTTTAACTACTTGCATAACCATTGTAGATATTTAAATGATAAAAGGAGAAAAGTTTCCACTAATCCCCCTTTTTATCGTTTTGCAAGAAATGCACCGTAACCTATTTCTTCTTTTTTAATGCATTTAACTCCTCTTGAAGTTTTTCTATAATTTTATTACTCTCGTCTAACTTAGAATGGAGCTCATTAACACTCTGATCGTTATCAAAAGGCATAATGGCTTTCAGACGTATTGCAAAATCACTTAAAATATTCATAAAGTTACTAAATGCCTGATATGGCGTTTCATAAGGATTAAAGTAAGTGTGGACATCTCCATCCGAAAAGTATTTGGTGCTCATATAATAGAGATGATCAGAGCTTTGGATAAAAGACCAATCCTTTAATAACTTCGCATCTTTACAATTCTCTATTTGAGGCAATAAGGCATAAAGCTTATTAAAAGCTTCATCTTGCAACTCATTTCCGAGCCATGCAGTTAAGTCTCGTTCCTCATCGGCCCATGAAATTGGTTGAGGCACTTTAATTGCGGAAACAGGTTGCAATCTTTCTATTGCTTCAGATGGTGTAATAAATATAAATTCTTTAGAATTTACGGCTTCAGTGATGAAAGTCTCGAGAAAATCAAAGATTCCGGTCTCCTTCCACTGGTGTTCGCCAAAAGTCTCATAATCAAGAAAGAGATTAATAATTTCCTCTTTAGGATCGAGCCCATTGAGCCATGAAACATATTTCTCTGCAGTTAATGGGTATTCCGACCAATTTTTATTCCCAAACCGAAAGGCAATATCATCTGAAAGTTTGAAATTTTTAAGCAAAACTTTTAACTTCGGATTAATTGCATTACAATATAAGAAATTAGGACTTTTCCATCCAAGAATATGTTTAGCGCCCTCTGTTAACATAGCCTTATAACCTAAAGACGCAACCATCTCACCAATCCCATCGGAGTAAATAAGTTCAGTGTTTCGAAATACCGTTGGACGTTGGCCAAATAATTCAAATATTGTATCACTGTGTTGCTGTACTTGTTTTGCAAACTCGGCCTTGTCTTTTAGAGCAACTAAAGAATGACTATATGTCTCCGACAAAAACTCAACACACCCTGTTTTAGCCAACTTTTGAAAACTCGCAATTACCTCGGGCATATAGAGTTTAAACTGCTCTATTGCGACTCCAGAGAGAGAAAAAGCTACCTTAAAACTACCATTATGCTTTTTGATGAGCTTAAGTAATAGCTCATTTGCAGGCAAATAACATTTACTGGCTACTCTATTTACTATACTTTCATTTAGGTAATCGTCGTAATAATAACTATCATTTCCTATATCAAAAAAACGGTATCTTCGTAACCGAAACGGCTGGTGAACTTGAAAATAAAAACAGATATTCTTCATGACTTCAATATTTCTTTGTTGCGAACCCAAAAACTTAAAATTATCTTATTACTACAGAGTCATAGACATCCTTAACCAAAACGGCTGATTTTTCCCACTTCAAGTTATCGACCTCTTCTTTACCATATTTTTTAAATACCCCAGACAGTGCTGGATAATTTAACACTCCATACATTGCATCTGCCATTTCATCTACATCCCAAAAATTTGTTTTGATAGCGTATTTTAGAATCTCTGCTACACCCGACTGATGAGAAATAAGTACTGGAACATTACTTTGCATGGCCTCTAGTGGGGAGATTCCAAATGGTTCAGAAACCGATGGCATTACATACAAATCACTCATACTGAGCATGTGAAAAACCTCTTCTCCTTTCAAAAATCCTGTAAAATGAAATTTATCGGAAATTTTTAATTCTGCGGTTCTACGAATCATTTTCTCCATCATATCGCCACTTCCAGCCATTACAAAACGAACATTGTCCATCTTTTGTAAAACCTTATAAGCCGCTTCGATAAAGTATTCTGGACCTTTTTGCATTGTTATCCTTCCTAAGAAAGTTACAATTTTTTCATCAATTCCTCGAACAAATGGTTCTCCCTTTTCATTTTTAGGAGCATCTACCGCATTATATACGGTTACTACTTTATTTGGGTCTATGCCATATTTCTCAATAACGATGTTTCGAGTTAAATTACTGACGGTAATGATTCTATCAGCAGCATCCATTCCTCTTTTTTCTATTTCATACACAACCGGATTAACGCTTCCACCGCTTCGGTCGAAATCTGTGGCATGAACATGAATAACCAACGGCTTTCCTGATGCTTCTTTGGCTGCAATTCCAGCAGGATAAGCCAACCAGTCGTGGGCATGAATAACATCAAACTCATTATCCTGAGCGATTAAGTTGGCAACATAGGCATAGTTCCCTATCTCCTCTAACAGATTGGTGCCATACTTCCCAGAGAAATTAATTCGGCCTCTGTTGTCGGTATTCACAAGTCTACGATCACTGGCTACTTCGAGTGTTGCCAGCTTATGATAATCTTCTGGATCCACATAAGGAACCAACTTGGAATCAATTTCGATATACTCGATTTGTTGTTGAAAGTTCTTTCGGGTCAATCGGCGCTGCGTAACCGTTACGTCACTGGCTCCAATAAGCTTCATAGCCGATTGATCTTCATCACCATGTGCTTTGGGAACCACAAAAATGACTTCCAAATCTTCAATATGAGACAACCCTCTTGTAAGTCCGTAACAAGCAGTGCCTAATCCACCTGTTATATGAGGAGGAAACTCCCAACCAAACATTAATACTTTCATCGCTTGCTATATTTTTCTATTAATTCCTGAATCTTTAATACTCCTGCAACATTCATTGCCATTGAAACAGCGCCTTTCCCTTTATGGGGTGGATTTCCATTATACATCTCGGCAATACTACCAATACATAAATCTCTCATTTCCTCCTCAAAATTATCGAGTAAAGATTGAATGAGTCTGATTCCATTTTCTTTGTATATATTCAAATAAGCATCTGCAAAAAAGGGTGTTAGCCACGGCCAAACAGTTCCCTGATGAAAAGCGTATTCTCTGGTTCGTTGATCTCCTTCAATGAGACCATTGTATTTAGGATCTTGCGGAGAGAGTGACCGTAATCCTTTAGGAGTAAGTAACTCATCTTTCACAATTTTCAGAATTAACACTTGCTGATCGCGATTTAAGGGAGAATAACCCATACCTACAGCAAAAAGCATATTTGGGCGTATGGAGTTATCTTTATAATCATTTAAAACATAATCATAGAGACAATGTCGGTTTTCGTCCCAAAAAACCTCAAGAAATGAATTTTTAACCTTCTCGGCAATTGGCGTCCACTCTTCAAGAACCTTCTTGTCTTTGAGTTCACCAGCGAGCTCAAGAGCAAAGCAGATTGCATTATACCACCAAGCATTAACCTCAACAGGACAACCCGCTCTCGGTGTTATTGGAGACCCATCAACACTACCGTCCATCCATGTTAGTGCCTTATGCGGTTCACTGGCATAAATAAGTCCATTCTCGAGCATGAACACATTAGACGCAGGAGAATTTTTATACATCTCCAAAATCTCAATTAATATTGGATAATGATTCTTCCACAAGTCTGATTTTGAACAGTTTTTGCGGCACTCCTGAAAGGTATAAAACAGAAGAAGTGGTGCGCCAGCGGTATCAAAGAGACCTTTCTGTGATGATTTTTTTAGACCAATATATTGTTGGCGAATTGTATCAATAGCTGACTCTACAATTTCTTGAAATGAATCCGAATCCTTAAGCGCAGAGGCAACAGAAGGCAATGCAATTAAGGTATCTCTCAATCGTGGACTGTACCAATGATAGCCCGCGATTAGCTGTTTCTTTCCATTTTTTTCAATTAGGAATTGTTGGAAAGAGTTTCTAAGATTATTATAAAGATTATCCCGATGAATTCGATCGGAAGTTTCACTTTCAAAACTTTTTAAAAATGATTTTGGTTCAGACTCGGTCGTTGAGGCAGAAAATATAATACTTTCACCTTTTTTAATTGGGATTTCAAAATATCCAGGAACAAATAAATCTTCATGGTAATTATTTCCTCGCTCTTGCTCCTTAAGATATTCGATACCGATATACCAATCTGGAACAGGCACAAATTCGGGCTCTTTGCTGAACTGCATAAATAAATCAGGGAATCCAGTATATAAATTCATCGCAATTCCCTTGTTGGCTGGTCTATATTTATAGTTAACATCCATGTTTTGCACACAAAGGGATTTCACGTTGCGAAATGCAAGAAAGGGCTTAAACTTTAGAATTGTATCGGATGTTGCTTCCAGAAGGGTATACTTTAAAAGAATTTGCTCTTTATTCTTTACAAAAAGAAATTCAACCGATAAAACAACGCCTCCAACCCGATAAGTAGTTTTTGGTATCACCTCAAAATCAAGACTTTCAATATATTTATGACCTTTAGGCTCAAAGTTATTTCCATTATACTTATGGATTCCTAAATTAAATTCCTTCTCATGTTGCACCACTGAAACATCGAGAGAAGAGAGCAAGACATGGCGTTCACCTCCAAAGTTTTCGAGTGGACAAACTAATAAGCCATGATACTTTCGGGTATTACAACCAATGATAGAAGAACTTGAGTAGGAGCCTGAACGATTGGTTCTCAAAATCTCTTTAAATAGAGAATACTCTAGATTAATCAATTTTGATTTGTCGAAAGAGAGATAAGACATAATCTATAAATTTGTACTATTATCGTAAAATAATTACCTGCAAAAAAAGGAACACCGTCCAATATACAAAAATAAAAGTTAAATAGAGCAAGCCCTAAATTTTAATCAAATAAAAATGCGCTTTCGTCATCGAAAATCAAAGGTTAGTCAATATTCCATCAGGCAAACACTCACCGCAAACGTTTTCATAACTATTTAGCCATTATTTTCAAGACATTTAAAGAGGGTATTTACTTGCTCTTTAAAATTATTCGAGATACAATACTGATGATTTTTCTTGAATAAATCCACTTTTTGTTTAAGATTTAATAGAAACTTATAATATTCATCACCCCGAGAATTAAATGGTCTGTGATTCAAATCATTTAAAATTTTATTGTAATCTTTTGCTAAAACGGATGTTGAATCATGGAAAAAGGTTTCAACGAATCTGCTCCAGATATAATTTACAGCAGTACTATTCAAATGCACCAAGTCATCGGAGAAAAATCGATAGTCGCGCAGCTCATCTAGCACAATTTCGTAGGCAGGGAAATATGTGATTTGTGGAAATATTTCTTGAAGTTTTGCGATGGCTAAAATTAAGGTTGACTTGCTAGTATTATTTCGCTGTAAGCCATCTTTTAAATGCCTTATGGGACTAATAGACAACACAATATTCAATGTTTTGGAGAGATTCAAGAGTTTCGTCAAAAGAGTTGTATAGGAATCAACAATCTCATCTATTTGCAAGAGTCGTTGATTAAAGCATTTGGATGGATATTTGTGGCAATTGGCAACTAATTGAGTATTCTCATTGTATTCATAAACAAAAGCGCTACCGAAGGTTATAAAAAGAAAATCTGATTTATTGAGAAACTCTCCACTCTGGCCTAACTCCTGATTAACATTCGCCAAAAACACCTCCTTATTACTATTTGAGTAGGATGAATGATGATCAAATGTGTGATATAACCCGTTTGCAAACAACACCTCTTCTTCAACATAGAATTTCTGACGCATCAAACGCTCAAGTTGCATTCCGATAGATATAGGGTTATAAACTATGCCAAAAGGATTAATTTTGGTGTTTAGCCCAGAATTGGTGCATTTATCGCCAATATTCTGAGTAAAACAACTTCCTATAAATAGCAAATTCGAATTAGGCACGATTTTCCTTTCACTTGCTTCAAATTCAAACAAGGTACGAAAGGTTGTTTCAGATGCGGTTTTCGAATTATTCATGAGTTGAAAAAAATCAAGACTACAGTAAATACTGAATCAAATAAAATTCAATATATGAAAACCTATTAAAAAACTATAAAAAAAGACGTATTATTTATAAGGAACTTGGAATAAAAAGAACTTAAACTAAATTTGCATTCATATTTACTCAATTGCGAAAATATTGTGCAGAAAATTCTAAACATTAAGACTCTTCAAACTGAAGAACTTGTAGATATTACAGACCAAATAAAAGAGATTGTCCAAGAGAGCAATATCTTAACTGGAATGGTAAATGTGTACGTTCAGGGAGCTACGGCGGCCATCATGATTCAAGAGAATTGGGATGAGTCTGTGCAACGTGATGTTGTTTCTCTTTTAAAGAAACTTATTCCAAAAGGCGTTTGGGAGCATGACCTGAAAGATACGAACGGAGATAGCCACATTAAATCGGGACTAGTAGGCCCAAGCGAGACAATTCCTATTATTGATGGCCATTTAGGGTTGAGCCCTTGGCAGAATATCTTTTTATGTGAATTTGATGGCCCAAAAAGTACAAGGCCAGTGATAATTACCATTTTCGGTACTACAAAATAGGTGAATTACGACTTATTGCTTTTAAATTTCGCTCAACACCACCAAACTTTGCTCGCTTAATTGGTGATTCTTTAAAAAGTGTGCTAAAGCGCTCCTGGGTTAAGCTAAACCAATCAACATGAGTCATTTGCAAAATATCCATTCGAGGTTCCAAACCTATAAAATCATTTGGGCGTGCCTTCCAATTCCAAGGGCATACATCTTGGCAGATATCACATCCATATAAACGGTTCTGCAGACTATCTTTATCTAAATCAATTACATCACTCTTATTTTCAATGGTTAAGAAGGAGATACATTTATTAGAATCGATGGTTCGTAAATCTGTAATTGCCAATGTTGGACAAGCATCGATGCACCGAGAACAACCGCCACACGCATCCTGAATAGGAGTATCGTAAGTAAGTTCTATATTAATAACAACCTCGGCAATAAAACAAAAAGAACCCAAACGCTTATGAATAAGGTTGCTGTTTTTGCCAATCCAACCCAACCCAGCTTTTACAGCGTACGCTCTTTCGAGAATTGGAGCCGAATCGGTAAAAAATCGGCCCTCTGCACTGGAATCAATTTCAGATTTAATATAATCGAGCAAAAGGTTTAGTGGCGCTTTTAAAACATTGTGATAATCGTTTCCATAAGCGTATTTTGCCAACACGGGAGAATCGGGATTCTGTTTGACCGAGGGATAATAATTCACCAAGAGAGAGATTACCGATTTGGCACCCTCAACAAGTTTAGAGGCATCGGTGCGCTTATCAAAATAATTTTCCATATATGCCATAGAGGCATTAAAACCACTATCTAGCCAAGCTTGAAGATTGACGCTATCTTGCTCAAGATGAGTAGCCTGCGATATCCCGATGTCGGAAAATCCGAGTTCTTTTGCCTTTGCCTTAATTAAAGCAGTTGCTTCTTCACGAGAATGAAGCATTTAGAAAATATTAAAGTAAGCCTAATTCGAGCAATGCCTCTTCAGAAAGCATATCTTTACTCCAAGCAGGGTCGAATGTAAGATTTAAATCAACACTTTTTACGCCAGGAATAGCACTTACTTTATCGTGAACCTCCTCGGGCATAGACTCTGCAACTGGACAGTTTGGCGATGTTAAAGTCATGACCACCTTAACATGAAAATCCTCTTCAACATTGATTTCGTATATCAAACCTAAGTCGTAAATATTTACAGGTATTTCGGGGTCGAAGATGGTTTTTAAAACCTGTACAATCTCCTCTTCTATTTTTAGTGTATCACTCATGACAATAAATTTAACCTAATTTTGTTTTGTAAGCCAATGCAAATAATCGCATCTGTTTAATCATTGATAATAAGCCATTTGAACGTGTTGGCGAGAGATGTTCTTTTAACCCAATTTGATCAACAAAAAACAACTCTGAATTTAAGATTTCATCGGGTGTGCGATTCGAATAAACCCGAATGAGCAAGGCGATGATTCCTTTGGTAATAATGGCATCACTATCTGCAGTAAAAACAATTTTACCGTCTATAAGTTCACCATCGAGCCAAACTCGTGACTGGCAACCTTCTATCAGATTTTGCACCACCCTACTCTTCTCGTCAAAATTGGTCAAATCGTTTCCAATTTCAATGATGTAAGAATATCTTGCCATCCAATCATCAAACGATGCAAACTCCTCTATTATCTCCTCTTGAACCTCATTAATACTCATACGACTATGATAATATATTTGTAACCAATTTTATTGATTTCACTAGCTCATCAATCTCCTCCTTGGTGTTGTAAAATGCGAGAGAGGCTCTAACTGTGCCAGGAATTTTAAATTTATCCATTACTGGTTGAGCGCAATGGTGACCTGTTCGAATAGCGATGCCTAATTTATCGAGCAGAGTACCCATATCGAAAGGATGAATATCATTAATCAAAAAAGAGAATAAACTCGTTCTGTTTTTTGCTCTGCCAATAAAACGAATGCCCTCAATAGAGGACAATTGCCTTTCAGCGTACTCATACAACTCATGTTCGTACTGTTCAATCTCATGAAAACCAATTCCATTCAAGTAATTAATTGCTTCAGCTAAACCAATTGCAGCCACATAATCGGGCGTGCCAGCTTCAAACTTAAACGGCAATTCGTTGTAAATCGTATTTTCAAAAGTAACGCTCTTAATCATTTCACCACCGCCCTGATAAGGAGGCATTGCATTGAGTAATTCCTTTTTTCCATAAAGAATACCAATACCATTTGGCCCGTAAAGTTTATGACCAGAAAAGACATAAAAATCGCAATCCAAGGCCTTAACATCCACTTTTATGTGTTGTATTGCTTGAGCGCCATCAATTAAAATCTTAACCCCTCTTTTATGAGCAATAGCGATGATCTCTTTTATAGGATTAATTGTACCTAAAGCATTGCTCACTTGAGTAATGGCAATAAGTTTTGTTTTTGATGTAATGAGGGAATCCAACAGGTTAACATCCAGCTCGCCATTCATATCTGAACGAAAGACTTTAATTGACGCCCCTTTTCTTTGAGCTACCATTTGCCAAGGTACGATATTGGAATGATGCTCCATATCTGACAAGATAATCTCATCACCAGCCTCAAGAAAAGCCTCACCAAAAGAGAAAGCCACTAAATTAATTGATTCAGTAGTACCTCTGGTAAAAATTGTTTCATCGGTATCGGCGTTAATGAATTCTGCAACCGTTTTTCTAGCACCTTCGTATGCTTCAGTGGCATATCCACTCAAATAATGCACACCACGATGAATGTTGCTATTATATTCACGATAAACCCGATCTAACGCCTCTAAAACTTGAGTGGGCTTTTGTGTCGTTGCACCATTATCGAGATAGATTAGTGGTTTATTGTGCACTAATCTTGATAAAATAGGAAAATCCTTGCGAATTTTATAAACATCAAAAGCCATTCAATTTGTATTTGGGTAATTAATTTTCCGATTTTCCACACACCACACAAGATGTGCATTTATTTAATTCGCCTCTAAAAGTTTTTTCCACCAAATCACGTATTTGCTCTTTCAACGGAGCCACGCGAATCTTTTCAATTACTTCATAAGCAAAGGCATACATCAACAAAATTCTGGCCTCTTCCATACCAACGCCACGTGAGCGTATGTAAAAGAGCGCATTATCATCGAGCTGACCAATAGTAGCACCATGTGAACACTTAACATCATCTGCATAAATTTCCAACTGAGGTTTTGTGTTTATCTTAGCATCTGAAGTGATAAGCAAATTATTGTTGCGCTGAAAAGCATTTGTCTTTTGGGCACCTTTTGCCACGTAAATACGACCCGAAAAAGCACCTGTAGAGCTATCGTCTAAAACACCTTTATAAAGCTCGCTACTTTGACAAGATGGCGCGTTGTGGGCAATGTAAGTATAGTTATCTACATGCTGATTTTTGTCGCACAAATACAACCCATACATATTTGCCTCGCTATTTTCACCGTTAAGAGAAATCAACGTATTATTGCGAGAAAGACCTGTATGTAAATTCAAATGATTAGTAAGAACATTAGAACCAGAAGCCTGGGATACTGCCACCATATTAATGGCGGTGCTTTGATTGTGCAAATTCTGAATATTGTAAAACTCAAAAGAGGCATCAGCAGCAACAACTACTTCCGTAACACTGTTTACCAAAAAGCTCGTATCTGTAAGAGTATGATCGCAATAGAGCAGTTTCACTTGTGCACCTTTATCAACAACCACAAAATTGCGCTGATAAATGGCAGCATCTTTATGTGCTGAGAATATATTTACAACCTGAATAGGTTTATCTACAATTACATTTTCGGGGATATGAATAAAAACGCCATCCTGAGCAAAGGCTGTATTCAGTGCCGCTATCGGATCGAGCGAAGCTTTTGCTATTTGGCCATAAGCGCTCAAAAATAACTCTTGCGATGTTTTACTATGTTCTCCAAAACTACCTACTACCACGCCCTTTGGAAGTAAACTCACTTGAGAACAAAGTTCATCGAACCAACCATTTACAACATAAATATTGTAAGTATCCATATTTGGAACAGCACACTGAAAGCTGCTAATTGCGGCATCGTAACTCGATTCTTTAGAAAAGAAATTGATGTATGGATGCGAATAAGCTGGTATTAGATTGGTGTATTTATAATTCTCATTAAAACGCGACGGGATTCCAACGCGCATGAACTCAGACAATCCACTATCTCTCAGACGATTAACAGCATCTGAACAACCTTTATCTAAAAGAGCTCTGTTTTCTTTAAAGAGTAACGCTAATTGCTCCTCAAACTTCTCAGATTGCCTAGTATTATTCATTATAAAATCTTTTTGTTGATAAATTAGCCACGGAAACAACTCGAAGTTAATCTTCAAACTCTTTCTTAATCCAGTCGTAACCCTTTTCTTCCAATTCATGAACGAGCTCTTTGCCCGCCGACATAACGATACGGCCTTTGTAAAGAACATGTACAAAATCGGGAACAATATAATCTAGCAGACGCTGATAATGAGTAATTACAATGGTAGCATTTTCGGCTGTTTTCAACTTATTTACCCCGTTGGCAACAATACGCAAAGCATCGATATCGAGCCCAGAATCGGTTTCGTCAAGAATTGCTAATTTGGGTTGAAGCATTGCCATCTGAAAAATTTCATTTTTCTTTTTCTCACCGCCAGAGAACCCCTCATTTACAGAACGATTGGTTAGATTTGAGTCAATTTCGACCAAATTCTTCTTCTCGCGCATAAGCTTCAGAAAGTCACTTGCAGAGAGAGGTTGTTCATTCCTATATTTGCGATGTTCATTCACGGCCGTGCGCATGAAGTTGGTCATAGAAACTCCAGGTATCTCTATTGGATATTGAAAGCTCAAAAAAATGCCCTCTCTTGAACGATTCTCTGGAGACAACTCCAAAAGGTCTTTGCCATTAAACGTGACAGATCCTTCACAAACATTGAACTTCGTATTGCCTGCAAGAACGGAGGAGAGCGTACTTTTACCAGAACCATTGGGCCCCATAATAGCATGAACTTCACCTGGCTTAATGGTTAAATTAATTCCACGAAGAATCTCCTTGTTATCAATTTTTGCGTGTAAATTCTTTATTACTAACATCTTATATCGAATAAATGACTTTATAAAAACAATTAACCAACACTTCCCTCTAAACTAATTTGCAAAAGCTTTGATGCCTCAACAGCAAACTCCATAGGAAGCTGATTTATAACATCTTTGACGTATCCATTTACAATTAAGCCCACAGCATCTTCGGTTGAAATACCGCGCTGATTGCAATAGAAAATTTGGTCTTCACCAATTTTTGAGGTGGTAGCTTCATGCTCAACCACAGCAGAATTGTTGTTGACTTCTAAATACGGAAATGTGTGTGCACCACATTTTTCACCAAGCAACAAAGAATCGCATTGTGAGAAATTACGAGCATTATCGGCCTTTTTTGATACACGCACTAAACCGCGATAGCTATTTTGACTAAATCCGGCAGAGATACCTTTTGAAACAATTAAACTGCGAGTATTTTTTCCAAGATGAATCATTTTTGTTCCCGTATCGGCTTGCTGATGATTGTTTGTAACAGCCACCGAGTAGAACTCTCCCACTGAATGATCACCCATCAGAATACAGCTTGGATATTTCCAAGTAATGGCAGAACCTGTTTCAACTTGTGTCCACGAAATTTTTGAATAATCGCCTTTACAAATTCCTCGTTTAGTAACGAAGTTATAGATTCCTCCTTTACCATTTTTGTCGCCAGGATACCAATTTTGTACCGTTGAATATTTAACTTCAGCTCTGTCATGGGTAACAATCTCAACCACAGCGGCGTGCAATTGATTCTCATCACGCATTGGAGCCGTACAGCCTTCGAGGTAACTCACATAACTGTCGTCATCGGCAATAATAAGAGTCCGTTCAAATTGGCCCGTATTTTTGGCATTAATTCTAAAATAGGTCGATAACTCCATAGGGCACCGAACGCCTTTAGGAATGTAGACAAACGAACCATCGGAGAAAACAGCAGCATTGAGTGCCGCAAAGTAGTTGTCTTGATAAGGCACCACGCTGCCTAGATATTTTTTAATTAGATCAGGATATTCATGAACCGCCTCACTAAAGGATGAAAAAATGATTCCCTTTTCAGCCAAGGTCTCTTTAAACGTTGTTTTTACAGAAACGCTGTCTATTACCGCATCAACAGCAACACCTGAGAGTATTTTTTGCTCGTCGAGAGGAATTCCCAATTTGTCGAACGTTGCTCTTAATTCCGGATCAACATCATCCATACTATCGAGTTCAATTTTGCCTTTAGGAGCGGCGTAGAAGATAATTTCTTGATAGTTAATTTCTGGAATTCGGAGTTGTGCCCAATCGGGCTTTGACATTGTAAGCCAATGATTGTAGGCTTTAAGGCGATATTCGAGCATAAAGGCAGGCTCGTTTTTCTTAGATGAGATTAAGCGCACAACGTCTTCACTAAGCCCCTTTGGAATAGACTCCGTTTCAATATCGGATGTGAAACCATATTTGTAGTCACTTCCCGTTACCTCATCTATTATATTTTTCTCTTCAGACATATATATACTCTTAATTATCTACACTTTCGTAAACAAGAACAAGATTATTCGCTTTAAGTTCAACCAATTTTAACCAAGCAAGGCTATTTTATCGATAAAAACCTCGAGCATATTTCTTGAGTGCAATTTAAAATGATTTTAAATAAGATAAAAGCATATTCATTATATTTAACAATATTTATAATAAAAAAAAAAGCTACTCCCCAAAAATGAAGAGTAGCTTTTAAATTATGTGGTGTTATTTCTAGTGAACTAGCTCTTTATATTGATCTGCTGTAAGAAGTGTATCAAGTTCCGAAAGATTTGAAACTTCAACTTTAACCATCCAGCCTTGATTATAAGGATCTTTATTCACTAATTCTGGTTTATTTAACAAAATAGGGTTTACTTCAATAATTTTACCCGTAACTGGCATATACAAATCTGAAACCGTTTTTACAGCTTCTATGGTTCCAAAAACAGACTCTTTTTCAAGTGTTTCACCTTCAGTTTCAATCTCCACAAACACAATATCGCCAAGTTCGCCTTGAGCAAAATCGGTAATTCCAACAGTTGCAACAGTACCATTAACAATAATCCACTCGTGATCTTTAGTGTACTTTAAATTTGCAGGTATATTCATCTCTATTTATATTTTAGTAAAACACAGCGCAAAAATACAAAAAATAGCAGAATTAACTAAAGATGATTGAATAAAAAATAGTGATTGAATTATTGTGCCAATGACATTCGGAAACTCAATCCAAAATTATAATCCACCGTTGGATAAGAGAGCGAGATATAAGGCGTATTCATGTTGCGTTTATAGTAGAGCTGTAAATTGTATCGACTGTTTAAGGCATAGTCGGCCGTTATGGTTAATGCCGTTATACGCGTACCAGATGTTAACTGATTAACCTGTTCTTCAATTTTACGAATTACAGAGATATTATCACGAATTGAGAAATCGGCTCGTAGGTTTATGTCGTTGGTGGTTTTAGCATTATTTAAAATTAGCCCCAATTTATCGAACCTATATCCTAAGCCAAAAATCATCTCTTCATTATAATTTTCGATGAGTTGATTGTTTGACATACTTAAATTCAACATTCTACCTTTCTTAAACTCGGCTCGGGTTGTAAGATTATTTACCCAAGTTATGTTTACAAGAATCAACGGACTAAACTGTTCATTAATAAGAACAGTACCAATTTGGTTTTGAGCAATGAAGTTTCCAGCATTATCTTTTGGAACACTATCAACCAACAAATTGGTTGAGTAAGCTCCCACACTGTAAGTACAGCGGTAGGCGTGTGAAATATCGACATTTTTAGCAAATTGACTTACCCATTTGATGCGCCCAATTCCATCGTATGAGATGCGCCAGTTTGGCATTATTTTGGACAATGCAGGCATTGCATCCAAAAAGATATTACCCGTTGAAGTTCCAGAATAGGCCGAAAGGAAAGCTGGTATCAATACATCTTGTGAAAGTGCACCATAACCACTGGCATAACCCGCGGAATCAGTACCTATGGATTTGCTATTTTGGGCACCCAGTCTGGCGGAAATAGCTTTTCTATTACTCAAAAAGGTATCATACGCATCAGAGTGCATATCTCCAGACGTATCGAGCTTTTTAAAAGTACTAATGGCTATAAAAGACATTGAATAGCTGCCACTTTCAGTGGTATTATGTGGAGTTTTATATTGAGCAAAATCCTTATTGGGAGAATAATATTCACTCATGTTATATGTGGTGCGTTGATCTGCAATCAATTCTATTTTAAATCCTCTAAATGGCTCAAAATTTCCCTTTATGGAGATGTCTCTCGTATTAACCATTTTATAGGGACTATTAAATTTATTGTACTGAGTCATCCAGCCTTTATCGATAGAATGCTGAGCAAAATCTGTGTTTTGAGCACCCATCAAGAACGGTAATCCTGGAGAGTTGCCACTCATTCCAAAAACGCCACTTCCGTTGGTAAAACCTGGGAGAATGGTTCCATTGCTCTCGGAGTAACTTACCGAAACATTCTTAATACTTGTAAGTAAAAGTGCAGAAACATCTCCAAGAACAGTTAAAGGCGTATCACTTTCCTTTACGGTACCAGTGACTAAAACACGAGCACCGTCGGCATCAGCGTCGGGAGTAAACTCAACTTTGGTAGGCGAAACAACCGTTGTTGTACCATTTATAGGTCTTCCGCTCTTGTCGAATGCCTTTACGGAAACTTCCACCGTCTTTAACTTGTGGTTAATTACAACAGGTTTAGATTTAACAAAAGTAAGCCCATTATCGGTGAAACGAACGCTTCCAGTTTGTTGATCTGGAGCCTTAGGAGCAGGGTCAAAATCATATTTCTTCCAGATACCCTTTAAATAGTTGCTCTTATTGTAGAGTGACGAAAATGTTAGTTGACCAGTACCTTGAATGGTGTTAGAGTTCCGAATGGTATTACCCATCTTAATGGTCGTATCGCGTGATATTGGTGCAAGCATCCAATTATACATGCCACCATATCGTAAACTAGCACTTGTCCAATCTAAATATGGTAACTTATTGATAGGAAGGGTATAATTGAAATTAAAATTGTGTTGATAGGATGTTGTACGCCCGCCTTTTCTAAAGTTTCGACCTACCTCGGCTCCCCAATCACCATAAGTTGAATCATTGCTATTAACTCTTCCTGTAGGTTCATCAATTCGCGCATTGCTAATGGAGCGGAAATCGAATTTAAGATTTTTGGTAATGGCATACTTAAGATCGAAGAATTTATTCCAATAGAAATCCTTTTTATATGTAGGATCAATTCGTTGATCGGGATCACCTAAATTACGGAGTTGTTCCTCACGATAATTTCGCGTTACTTCATGTGAATATGAGATCTGGTTTGGATAAGGATAGATATTAAAATCCTTAATAAGTCGGAACGCCGGATTATTTAACGAAGCAACTGAACTAAACGGTTCATAAGCTTTAGGGCGAGTAGTATAGTTATAGCCTAAAACACCTCTATAGTTTTTATCTATGGATGAAGTAGTGGTGAAATTATGTTTAGAAGTTTCATTATAAGAATAGGTTGCAGAAACATTGGAAATGTCATAAACTTTAACCTTGTCTGATTTGGGTTGAAGTTTAACATTGGTGAAATTAATACTTTTCCTTGTAGTTACATCTTGTGAGATACCTTTAATTGAATCCCTCTCGGCATTGGTATTAACGCTACTGAGGGCTGTCGACATAGTGATATCTGGATCTAATGGATAGTATTTTGGTGTTGCTACAGCTTGTGAATTACTACCATAAAAAGGGATAGACATGCGTGAATTTGGACCAAGGAATTTTCCAAGTTCTAAATTCGATGCTACATCATACTGATAAAAATCCTGCTGACTTCTCTCGCTCACGCTTTTTTCAATGCTACCAAAACCTATTGAACTCGTCGCGCCAGCCAGTGTAACGGAGCCAAAGTCGGAGAGTTTAATGTTTACACGAGCATTAGAAGCCCATCCTCCCTGTTCATCATAGTCGCTCAAACGCAACTCATTCATCCAAATTTCGGCCGAACGCGGTGACACAAGATTATCCGTATTTTTCCGAGTTCTAACACCAATCATTATGCTCCTAACATTGGAGATATTGGGGCTACCAACAATAATGATATTATTTTGAGGAAAGTCAGGGTCGGGCTGACTATAAAGTTTATTATCCGAGTTATTGGCCGAGTTATAGTTATTTCTCGAGAGCTTTATCTTTTCGAGGTTTTCAAGTTTAATATTCATTTCGTTTGAGGCAGGCCAAACCTGATCGGCACCATTTTGCCCCCATTGAGTTACTTTCAATGGCACTTCATATTCATAATAGTTATTGGTAAAATCTGAACCAATGCGAATAAATGCCATTAACTCTTCATCTTTCAGAGTAGCCTGCTCTAGGGCTTCCGCATGCACAAACATTTTAAGGTATTTGTATTGACGGATATCCATGTTAAGTGTTTTGTAAGCACCGCGTGCATCTCCAGCACCCAAATCCTTTACGCGCATTACCAAAGACTGCTCATTAAGTTGACGATTTTGTGGGTTCGATGGATCTTGAACTCGGGTAACACCTGGAGGAAGTACATAGTTTATAGGCGTGCGATCATTGTCTGCTTCAATATTTACGGCTGAAATATCAAATGCTGTAGTTGTGC
The DNA here is from genome assembly GCA_043775765.1 of Breznakibacter sp. Taxonomy (GTDB): domain Bacteria; phylum Bacteroidota; class Bacteroidia; order Bacteroidales; family Marinilabiliaceae; genus JAGPHP01. The sequence goes on from JAYVSA010000429.1 coordinate 23,923, forward strand.
TCGAAGGAGCATTTAGACGCATTAAGTCATCGGTATATCTACGCCAATCACTTCGAACTAAATCTAACGATGCGAAACGAAGTATTGTAGTATCGGTACAACCCTTAAGAAACATACGCATGAAACGCACCGAGCGTAAATCTTTCATATTATTGATTGATTCACGATTAGCCGAATTAACGGGAATACGAAAGTGATACCACGTGGCCGTGCTCATTTTACCATTTGGCTGCTTAATGTTATTGTTGTTGATAGAGTTGACGATGTTGTTTTTACCAACGACAAAATCAGCATCATCTAAGCTGATTGCATATTGAAAATAGCTTTCGGTCTCGCTCAGTGTATTATCCTTATTAATATCTTCTTGGTCGGGGAATCCGGTAGATGATTCTGTTGCATTTGTTGACTCCTTAGAGTTCCCTTCTTGATTGTTGTAAAATTTGTATCGATCGGTAATTGATTTTTTTTGTTGGTCATAATCCGATCCTTTGAAATAGTGAAAATCATCGGATGATGGATCGACCTCCATTTTTGCTTTAACAGCGGCAGGTAAATTGGATAAAAATTTAGAAAAATTTACATTCTCATTTGTTGAGGAGAGACCATCGAGTCCAACATCTTGTTGGGCACGTGCGCCCGAACTTTGAGTAAAGGCATTTACAACACTTTGAGTATTAGACACAACCCCCCAAACAGTTGTATCAACATTTGGAATTACGCCTGGCACAGGTAGCCCTTGCTCAAAAGACTTTCGTCCATCTCTTAAAACATCTTCAGAGATACTACCAAGATTGATGTATAACTTACCTCCCTTAGATGGTGCTTTATTGAATCGGGGATCCATCATCCAAAAATCAATATATTCAATATTTGCCGCTTCAAAATCATTCGTTTCTATCGGACGAACAATACCTCCCCATCGTGTCTCAGGATTCGATAATTCGCCAGTAGCATCGATATTCGTATCGTCGTAATTATATTGTCCACGCTCTTTTGGATAATAGGCTAGGTTTAGAACAGCTATATTATTAGGTTGCCCGTAAGCCGTTTGTCTTTCTGGAAATATCTCACTAATCTGTACCTGACGAACTCTATCGTCGCTAATATCGTCACTTGAGATATTGCCTGGGCGAAGAGACGTATAAAAAAGTGGGTCTATAACATACCACGATAGTCGAGCTCTATTTTTACCATAATTGAGATCGTCTATTAAATTGCCTTCTGGAAACAACGTACTTTGCCCTTGCGGCGTAGAAGCAAGCGACCAAGAAGTCCAGCTTCTAAGGTCAATAGAGGTAGCTGTACCTTCAAAATCATCGATATAAGATTGACCTGTTTTTCCAACGGCCGAGTTATGTCCTGGAATGAGTTGTGCTATTTCACCATCGATAGAAATGGATGAAACCTCCTTTAAATTCCACCAAGGTGCTTTGTTTAAAAAATTGGTTAATGCAGGACTTTCAGAAATATAGGATCCGTTCAAGCCCCAAATGGTATTTGAAATAGGTTCATCGCCAATAGAAACCTTGGTTGTCATTGGTTTTTCATTCAGATGCATAACCGTAGCGCCAATATTCAATTTTGGGTTGAACTTATAATCTAAGTGCACGCCCATCATTGTTTTGGTTTGCATATTGAAAAGCGCTCGGCTCTCTAACGAAACCTGAATAGGGGTGCCCGATTCGAGCAAGCCTTTATTTATTATTTTAACTCTACCAAGCGTATAATCGACCGTATAATCGACATTCTCCACCAATCGAATTCCACCAGCCGATACTGTAACACCGCCTTGTGGAATATCCATCGCATTGAGCGAAATATCAGAACCTTGAGTTGACTTATATTTACCTTTGAGTCGGAACTTATTCTTACTAGCATTCTGACCCGCATTAGTTATTGTACTATCATATAATTCTTGATAAACGAATTTTTTTGCAATTGCGGGGTCGTTAATTTGCTTTGCAAGGTTTGATCCAAATGGTTCCAGCGATGGGAAAATAACTCTACCATTGGAAGGATAAATGGTGAAGCCTTCTATGAAATCGAAAACACCATCGCCTTGTTCATCTGGTTCGTTCTGTTGGTTGAGGTTGTCTAAACCCATTAATTTCAAGAGCCTTTTGCGTTTAACATCGGCATTACCTTCTGGAAAATAGTTGATATTTCCACCCGTTGAATCGCTCAGTAAAGCAACGTCGAACTTAAAATCATCTTTATTGACTTGAAAAGCACCTAAAGAATAGATGTTTTTCATCATTAAATTCCATGTTGTTTTATATTCGGGGGATAGATTGGTACCTTTTAACAATTTAAGATAAAGCGCATTAGGAGCCTCTATTCCCGAGTTACTTAAATCCCCAACCGTATAGGTACTACCTCCCATCGTGTAAACATACGCAACGGCAAGCACTTCATCGTTGTTAAGAGCTGAATTGAGCGAAATAAAACCCAGGGTAGGATTAAAAGTAAACTCTGTTGGAGCAAGCTTTCGAGCACTCTCTATTTTCTCGTAATCTTTGGTCTGTCTGAAGTCTCCTGGGGTAAAAAACGAACCAGAGAACACCTTAGAAACTTTATTAATGTCGCGAGCTTCTTTATGAGTTGAACTCATTTGCTCATACAAATCATTCGTATTATTTGATGGCTCAGGCTTTTTCGCGCTCCAAATAGTTGATAGAAACTGAGTTTCTCCAAGATCTTTGAAAGCAACAATGTTTCGTGCAGCATCGTGGTTACCGCTTTTATTCGTAACCCAAACCTCAACTTTTTGAATAACAAAAGGCGAGGAGATAATTGGTAAATTCTTCATATTCGCTTCAAACGAATCACGAAAAGCAAGCGAGAGAAAGAAGTGTCGGTTTTTGTCGTATTCTGAAGCAGAAATTTCAAACTCTTGTTGCTGGGCACCCCCCTGAACATTTAAAACCTGTGTTTGACCTTTTTGCTGAGAAAATAGTGCAACCACATTGAGCTTTCCGAACTGTAATTCTGTTTTAACACCAAAAAGACTCTGACTTCCCGTGATTAAAGTTCCAGGAAGTGGCATTGTAACGTTACCAAACTCTATCTTCTTAATAATGTCATCTTCCTTACCACTGTACTCAATTTTTGTTTGGTTCTCAAATTCAAAACTGGCTTCGGTATTATAATTAAGCCCCATTTTGAGTTTATCGCCAATGGCAGCTTGCACGTTTACCTGTATTTTTTGGTTGAAGTCAAATGTAGTGGTGCTTCTAAGCGCCTCTTGTAAAGTGGGGTTATCTATTTTTGTATTTTTAACACCCATGGTTATTTCGGCGGTACCCTGCGACTTAATGGAAACACTGTTAGAGCCAAATACCGATTCAAAACCCTCTCCACCGATTTTCCACGCTGTACCAAGCCAATTTTTTCCAGAAGATGGAGTACCATTACCTGCATCACTTTGGATTTTGTCGCGGTAATATTTGCCCATCGATTTACGCATGTCGTTATTCATGTAATCTTGAAGCGACATGGTGTAAGGCAGACGAACATCCATTCCACCAACTTTTCGGTAAATAGTAACCTGATTTGTTTTAGGGTCATACTCCGAACGATAAGAGGCGTTGTCTGGATCTTCAAGATCCAAATCGCTTTGTTCAAACTTATCTAAATTGGGGTTGTTGCCTTTCTCTTTAATTGGATATTTTAGTGTGCCATCGTCGACATCCTTTACTTGAGTGGCTGAATCGGGTTCTTGAGAAAGAAAAAAATCAGACAAATCTAAGCGATTTTCATTGGCCTTAGTGTGCAACGAAGTAGCCCCAATAGAAACAAGTCCTATGAGCAACATAAACGTAATTACTATTTTCCAAAACTTAGTCAATACAATAAAACAGTTAATTTATTAATTACTAAAGCATTGCAAGTGCCTTTTTGATTATAATTTGAACTTTAGCATCTGGGTTTTCAACAATTAATTTTTCAACCACTTTTAAAGATGTTGCTTTCACAAAACCAAGCATCACCAAAGCAGATAACGCTTCATCTCGAATTGTATTGTTTATTGAGGTAAGAATTTTTGAATCGAAGCCTCTTTTATCAATTTTATCTTTAAGTTCAACAATGATTCGCTGAGCTGTTTTTAGTCCAATTCCTTTTATTCCTTTCAAAACATTCACGTTCTCATTTCCTATTGCAGCCGATATTTCATCAACACTGAGTGATGAAAGCATCATACGTGCGGTGTTGGCTCCAACGCCAGAAACGGAGATGAGTAGTTTGAATATTTCTCTCTCGAGCGGATCAAAAAAACCATATAAAATGAATGCATCTTCCCTAATATTCTCATAAACGTAGAGTTGCGCCTCCGATAACGTTTCAATTTTTGAGTAGGTACCAAGAGAGATGTTGAGAAAATAGCCAATACCGTTGCAGTCGAGCACAACATGAGCAGGGCTAACCTCGGCAATTTTACCTTTTATAAATTCGTACATCTGAATTAGTTTTTGTTATGAATTGATTTCGCCCCACCCTTGCGCCTTAAGCTCAACCTCTTGTCCCGATGCGGTAACAAGCGTATATTCGGAGGCATCTGCGGTAATATGGCCAATAACATAAATAGGCAAACTGGTTTGCTTTGAGAACTTCTCGAAATCGGCCAAATTAATGGTAAAGAGCATTTCGTAATCGTCGCCACCATTAAGCGCGGCCACGGTTGGGTTGATGCCCATTTCTTCGGCAGCCAAAGAGGTAGTATGATCGATAGGTAATTTATCTTCAAAAATTTTGCATCCTACTTTGCTGGCAATACATATTTGGCGAATATCACTTGCTATGCCATCGCTTACATCAATCATGGCGGTTGGCTTCACTTCTACCTCTTTAAGATATCCATTTAAACTCGATGGAATGGTTGGACGTAACTGTCTTTCGAGCAGATATTCTTTGCCAACAAAATCGGGTTCAGTGGCTTTGGTGGCTTGAAGAACGACTTTTTCTCTTTCGAGTATTTGAAGACCAAGGTAAGCTGCGCCTAAGTCGCCAGTTACACAAATCAGGTCATTGGGTTGCGCTCCATTTCGGTAAACCACGTCGGTGGCTTTTGCCGAACCAATGGCAGTGATAGAAATGGTAAGACCAGTTAATGAAGTGGTTGTATCACCACCAACGATATCGATATGAAGTTCAGTACAAGCCAATTGAAAGCCTTGGTAAAGTTCTTCAATAAGTTCAAGTTTCATTTTAGAGCTTAAGCCCAAAGAGATGGTTACTTGTTTTGGCAAGCCATTCATGGCAAAAATATCGGCGGCAGCGGCTACTATGGTTTTGTAGCCTAAATGCTTTAAAGGAAAGTAAGTTAAATCGAAATGAATGCCTTCGAGGAACAAATCAGTTGACACGAGCATAAGGTTCTCGTTATCGGGTTGTATTACCGCTGCATCGTCGCCAACACCGTGGAGTGTGGAGGGTTGCTTGAGGATAATTGATTTTGTTAATCTTTCTATGAGCCCAAACTCGCCCAATTGCGACAAGTTGGTTACTTTCTTTTCATCCATGTTTAACTTCTAAATTTTAGAACCCCAAAAGTACTATTTTTGATTTTAACTATCGTTAAATAAAAGAGTACTTTTTTATCTATTTTCAAGTGTTGCAGAGGCACTTTTTAAGGCTTGCTTAGAGCTTGAGGTTGGCTTGCGTGAAGGATTGCAGCGAAAAGCCCGCAAAGGCGTAATGTTCAGCATTTTAAACAACTAGCCTAGGACCTCTATTACACGAAATGCGCCTGCGGACTTGTAGCGAAAAGCCTGACAGAAAGCGCCCAGTAACAGTTGACTTAAACCCGAAGCTTCGAGACCCATAAGAGTATGGACTGGCGCTTTGTGGCACGCCCAAAAAACTATACACTTACTGGATTTCATCTAAACGATACGGTGTTTGTTGGTACACGAAATAGTTGAGCCAATTAGAATAGAGCAGGTGCGCATGGCTGCGCCATCCAACGTGGGGCTCTTGCGTAGTGTCGTTGTTTGGGAAGTAGTTTTTAGGAATCTCGATAGGTAAACCTTTATTGAGATCTCGAAAGTACTCGTCGGCCAAGGTATTTGGATCGTATTCGGAATGTCCGGTAACGAAAACCATGCGCCTGTCGGCAGACATGACGATATAAACACCCGCTTCGGCCGATTGGCTCAGAAGTACAAGCTGTTTGTTGGACTGGATATCGACGCTATCGACCTCCGTATGACGCGAATGTGGTGCCGTAAAGGTGTCGTCGAACCCACGAAGCAGTGGTTCGTTAGGATCGGTAACGGTGTGGGTAAATACGCCAAACATTTTTTCAGCAAGTGGTTGTTTTTTTATGCCGTAATGGTGGTAAAGAGCCGCTTGAGCACCCCAGCAAATGTGAAAAACGCTGGTTACGTTGTGTTTGCTCCAATCCATAATGGTTTCCATCTCGTTCCAGTAGTCGACTTTTTCAAAATCCATCAGTTCTACGGGTGCGCCAGTAATTATCATCCCATCGTACTTGAGGTGCTTCACGTCTTTAAACGTTTTGTAAAAAGAGGTAAGATGCTCTTTGGGCGTATTGTGCGATTCGTAGGTACTCATCATGAGTAAATCGATCTCTATTTGCAAAGGCGTATTGGAAAGCATACGAAGGATGTGCGTCTCAGTAGAAATTTTGAGAGGCATGAGGTTGAGAAGCACTATTTTAAGCGGGCGAATATCTTGATGCGAGGCCTGTGATTCGGTCATTACAAAGATATTTTCACCTTCAAGAATTTGGCGAGCGGGAAGCGAATCGTCTATTTTTATTGGCATATAAGATTGAATTAAAAAAAGCCAACAGACAGAAAGTTTGTCCGATTTGGCTTTTAGTATGTTTTGAATATTTGGTGCGATTATCGTTTTAAGAGACCGTAAAAGAGAATGTTTAGCACATTTTCGAGTTTCGTATTAAAGTCGTCATAGTTCTCGACCCCTCTAAAAAGTGGGATTTCGAGACCTTTGAGTGATGTGCCAATGCCGTAAGCCGCCATTTCGGAGTTGTGCAAATAGAACTCTCCGTTCTGTAAGCCTTGGTCGATAATGGATTTTATAAGGGCTATTTCACGTACTTCAGAGCTATGCATCATGGCTTGAAAGAACTCATAACCCTCAAACAATTGCTCTTTTAGGGCTTTGTGATAATTGTCGAGATGACGAATTGTATCCATTCGAACAAGCACATATTGGCGTAATTTTTCTTGCGCTGTATTTTCACTTTCAACCACTTCAATTAATTTGGTAAAGAGCACATTTTCTTCACCCTCGAGAACTGCCATAAAAATATCCTCTTTACACGTATAATAGTAGTAAAGTGAGCTCTTGCCACGTTTTAAGGTAGAAGCAATATCTTCCATTGTGGTTTTTTTATACCCATAACGTGAAAAAAGTTCACGAGCACGTTGAAGAATAGAGCTCCTCATTGCAGCGGAGATTCGAGATGTTTTTTTAGCGAGTTTCATATTTTTTAAATTATTGACACAAATGTATGAATTTTGTACTAGTAAAATTCGACGCTGGTCAAAAAAAATTATTTTTTAGGCGCTAAAGTGAAATCAAGCTGTTTCTTCTCTAAATTAGCCTTTGCAATCTTAATTCTTACCGCATCGCCAAGCTGGTATTTAAGATTTTTATGGCGACCAACGATGCAGTAGTTTTCTTCGTCGAAAAAATAATAATCATCATCTAAGTCACGCATTGGAACCATCCCTTCACACTTGTTCTCCACAATCTCGGCGTAAAAACCCCATTCGGTAACACCCGATATAACGGCATCGAACTCCTCTCCCACTCTATCGGCCATAAACTGAACTTGTTTATACTTAATACTCGCACGTTCGGCATCGGAGGCACGTTGCTCCATTTCGGAACTATGTTTACATTTAATCTCATACTCCTCTTCATTGGCACTTTTACCCCCATCAAGATATTGCGTCAAAAGGCGGTGAACCATCATGTCGGGATAACGACGGATTGGCGATGTAAAGTGGCTATAAAAAGGAAATGCTAGACCGTAATGACCAATATTTTTAGTGGTA
>JAYVSA010000430.1:0-4824 GCA_043775765.1 Breznakibacter sp.
CTATTTGAACTACGAGTCAACTATTGGTTCTGATCATAAATATGGGTTAATGGCTGGTTATTCTTATTTAGATAATTCATACGATGGCTTTGGTGCACAACGTCATGGGTTTGATAGTGATGCTTTTGAATACGATAATCTTGGTGCAGGAACAGACACTCAATTAGGCGATGTTTATTCTTATAGCGGTAAAGCTACTCTTATTTCATTTTTCGGAAGGGTAAATTACAGTTTCAAAAATCGTTATTTGTTTACTGGTACGCTCCGTCAAGATGGTTCGTCTCGTTTTGGTAAAAACAATAAATGGGGTTTATTTCCATCGGCTTCTTTTGCTTGGAGACTTTCCGATGAGGAGTTTATGTCGGGTACTTCAGACTGGTTAAATAACGCAAAAATTCGTATTGGATATGGTGTTACTGGTAACCAAGATGGAATTGGTGAGTACAAATCATTATATCTTTTAGCTCCAACAAACTCTCCTTATCTTGATGCCGATGGGTCTACTTGGAAACAAGCTTATGTGCCAATTCAAAATCCTAATCCCGATTTGAAATGGGAACAAACAACTCAGTATAACATTGGTTTAGACTTAACATTATGGAATCGCATAAATGCCTCTGTGGAGGTTTATAGTAAATACACGAGCGACCTTTTGTATACTTATACAGTCGATCCAACGATTTATCTTGCTCCAACCATGTTGGCCAATGTTGGCGATCTTTCAAATAAAGGTATTGAGTTAACTCTAAATGGTAGAGTGGTTGAAGCGGGCGATTTTAATATGGATGCAACCCTAACACTGGCTCATAATAAGCAAGTTGTAGAAAAGCTGTCGAACGATGCATATAAAACAGATGCCGTGCCAATGGGTCCATTAAATGGCTTAACAGGCATGTCTAATGTATATTCTCAAATTCTTCAAGAAGGTTATGCTGTAGGTACGTTTTATGGTCCTAAATGCAGTGGAATAGATGCAAATGGAAACTATATTTTCAACAATGTAGACGCCAAAGGAAAACCTGTAAATGAGTATTTAGGAGATGTTCAACCAAAATTAACAACAAGTTTAAGCTTGAATTTTGGGTATAAGAATTTTGATCTAAATATTGCTACTTATGGCATGTTCGGACAAAAAGTTTTAAATGCTACTGGTATGGAAATAGGGGGTGCAAACCGTTTGCCAGCCTATAATGTTACCGATAAATTTTATAATTCAGGTATCAAACAAGATCAAACGTATTCTAGCTACTGGATTGAAGATGCCTCTTTTGTTCGTCTTCAAAGCGTTACTTTAGGGTATAATTTACCAACCAAAAAGATGTTCGGAATACAAAAAATGCGCTTTTATGTTACTGGCGAGAATTTGATGGTTCTTACGGGTTATACTGGAATAGATCCTGAAATTAGTACCGAACTTAGTTCTGATGGTGTTAAAAGACCAGGAATTGATTTCTTGAATTACTACCCTCGCCCAAGAACGTTCTCTTTAGGACTTAATGTAACCTTTTAATGCTAGCAAATAATTTAATATAATTCATTATGAAAATTAAATCTCTCTTTATACTGGCAGGTGCTCTCTGGATGACTTCTGCCTGTACCAAATTGGATGAGTCTGTTTACTCGCAAGTAAATGGTGATGAGTATGGCGCTACCTCTGGTGAAGTTGCTACAATTGTTGGTGGTGCTTATGCCTCACTTCGCGGTGGTAGCGATGCTTCAGAAGGTGGTACTCATTACTATCCGGTATCTGAATATGTGTTTTTTGTAGGGGCAATTTCATCAGACGAGTGTACTTTACCAACACGTGTTGGGGGTGACTGGGGCGATGGTGGCCAATACATTCAACTTCAAAGTCATACTTGGGATGCCAATAATAAAACCATTTGGAGTGTTTGGAAATATTGTTATTTTGGCATCTCTAAAGTTAATAATACCATCTATCAGGTTGAGAATTCTGGCTTAAGCGACAATGCTAAAACCATTGCAATTGCCGAATTACGTGCGGTTAGGGCTTACTATTACTATAAATTATTAGATAATTTTGGTAATGTGCCTATTGTTACGCAATATGGTCAGAAGGAGTCTGTTGCAAAATCGCCTAGAGCCGATGTTTATAAGTTTGTAAAAGATGAATTGTTGGATGTGATTGATAAATTACCGACTTCGGGATATGCCAAAATGACTCAAAATGCAGGCAATTTGCTTCTTGCGCGTCTCTATTTGAATGCGTCGGTTTATATCAATGAGCCTCACTGGCAAGATTGTTTGGAAGTATGCGATAAAATTTCAGGAAGTTTAAATCCCGATTATTTTGCAAATTTTGCAACCGATAATGAGAAATCGTCTGAAATAATCTTTGCAATTCCTTACGATCATAAGGCAAATACTCTTGGTAACTACATGCCTTCAATGTCTTTTCATTATGAACAAAAATGGGCATTTTCTTACGATGGAAGTTACCCGTGGTGTGGTAACGGAATGTGCGCTCAGCCTGGGCTTTACTCGTCGTTTGATGCAACCGATATGCGCCGAAAATCAATCTTAATTGGTGAGCAAATCAACCTTTCTACTGGTTCGGTAATTATTATGCCGGCAAGTGGTTCACCTCTTATTTATACGGAGGATATTATTGATAATTTGAATGCTTTGCAAAATGAAGGTGCTCGTTTAATGAAGTACCAAGTTCGTGCCGACGACCAATGGAATCGTGATAACGATATGGTGTTGATGCGTTATGCTGAAGTTTTAACCATGAAAGCGGAGTGTAACGCTCGTTTAGGTAACTTGGCTGCCGCACGTACTTTTATGGAACCTATCCGAATGCGTGCTGGGTTAGAAACTCCTGCTACCATTGATCTTCAATTTATTAATGATGAATTACGTCGTGAGTTCGTTTTTGAAGATCACCGTAGAACTGATAATATTCGTTTTGGAGATTTCTTTAACCCTTGGTGGAAAAAAGGTGCTACTCCAGCTACTCGAGGCATCTTCCCAATACCAGCTCAAGAATTGGACAAAAACCCAAAATTAGTCCAAAACCCCGGTTATTAATAGTGCTTTTCAAGATGTTATCATGCCTTCGGGGGTGATAACATCTTATTTATATATTCGATAATCTTAATTTTTACTCATGAAACTTATCCAACTATTTTTGTCTTCGTTGTTGATTTTGAGCTCTGTAAGATGTGGCAAAGAGGATGGAACTACTCCTGTTGATCCGAATGCAGTAGTTACTTTTGCTCCTGTGGCGGTTAATAAGAGTAATTCTATGAAGCTTTTTGTCCATTATATGCCTTGGTTTGAAACCAAGGAGAGCTCTGGAAACGGTAGCTGGGGATATCACTGGACTATGAAAAATAAAAATCCCGACATCGTTGATGCCAACGGGAAACGCGAGATTGCCTCACACTTTTATCCTAAAATAGGTCCTTATGCCTCCAGTGATGAGGCGGTTTTAGAGTATCACATGTTGCTCATGAAGTATGCCGGGGTAGATGGAATTCTGATTGACTGGTATGGAACGTACGATATGTACGATTATGGCTCAAATAAACGTAATACCGAAGCAATTGTGAGGGCTGCCACCAAAGTTGGTCTTTCATTTGCCATTGTTTACGAAGATGCTATTGTGCCTAATGTGATGGCTCAATTTAAAATTGGCGTAGGTACTCTTGTGGCTAAAACCGATATGAAGTATCTGAATGATAACTTCTTCTCGAAAGAGAATTATATTAAAATTGATAACAAACCGCTTTTTCTAGTTTTTGGCCCACAGTATTTTAAAACGGCTGCCGAGTGGACTACCATTTTCTCCAGTCTTACTACCAAACCGTGCTTTTTACCCCTGTGGAGCTTAGGCTATTTGGCTGGTGCCAATGCTTCTGGAGAGTATATTTGGGTAGATCAAACCAATTTAGATACCAAATACAACAGCATTGCCAAATTGTCGGTTGGCTTTGGTGGCGCCTATCCAGGGTTCAAAGATTTTTACAAAGAGGGTGGTGCGGGTAATAACCTATTTGTTATAGACCATAACAATGGTGCCGTGTGGGATAATACCTTGGCAAAAGCGAAAGAGCATAACGTAAACGTCTTGCAACTTATTACTTGGAACGACTTTGGTGAAGGAACCATGATTGAACCAACGGAGGAGTTTCAATATCTATTTCTCGAAAAGCTACAAGTCTTTGCGGGCGTACAGTATCAGAAGGCCGATTTAGAAGCCATATTTAAGCAGTATGAGTTGCGCAAATCGCTGGCTAAAGATGCCGATGCGCAACGTAAGCTCGATCAGGCTTTTCAGTTTTGGATCTCCTTACAGAACAATAAGGCCAAGGAGATTTTAACAACCTTGGCATCAAAGTAAAGGCACTTTGTGTACTTCTATCATACAAAAAAATGGGCGTAGAATTAAATTATCTTTTCAAATGAATCTATTACACAAAATACTCTTTGGTCTTTCGCTTCTTCTGTTGAGCGCTTTTGTTGGTTGCATAAATCAGCCTTGTCCAGCCATTTCGGCCTTATCTTCGCCAAACGGAAACCTTAAAGTGGTGGTTCGAGTGGTTGATGGCCAGTTGGTGTACGATGTGGTTGACCATGGGAAACTGCTCTTAGAAAACTCAAAACTTGGTTTTGTTTTAAATAATAACATTTCACTTGCTACAGGTCTCATTGTTACTCAAACAAAGAATAGTTCATTCGACCAAACGTGGGAACAACCTTGGGGCGAGTCGCGTGAAGTGCGTAATAACTACAATGAGCTTGAACTCTCATTGGTAAAAAAAGGCAATAAGCCAGTGGAGTTTAAACTCATCTTTAGGC
>JAYVSA010000431.1:0-1918 GCA_043775765.1 Breznakibacter sp.
GATAAACGCCAAAATCGCTCCGAATTCTCAGCAATACTAATTGTTAATCGCCCTGATATTGTACCACCTACCTCGCCGGCATTCCGCAGTGCCCAATCGGTTGAGAAAGGGGTGTTTTTGAACTGGTTCCCAAGTAGTAGCAACGATGTAACACACCATTTGCTCTACCGTAGCAACAACGCCGTAGAGTGGAGTTTACTAACGCAGCTAGGAGCCAAAGACTCGCTCTTCACCGACTCAACCTGTGTTAACCAAACCATTTACAACTACAAACTTGTGGCTACCGACAGCACAGGCAACAAATCGAAACCCACCCAACCCGTGGCGGTAAAATACTCAAAACCCATAAGCAACAACCCGTGGATAACTCCCAAAGTGAAAGAGAATAAGAAAAAAGGAGTGGTGGAGCTAAGGTGGGATGCCAGCCAAATAGATGCGACCCGTGTTTTAATTTATACCAAAAACAGCAATGGCCAATGGATGTTGCTTAAAGGTGTTGAGAATAATGGAATTGAAATTATTTTTAAACACATTGATACTATTTCAAATGAATACCTTATTAAATATTGAAAAAATGAAACAGTTATTTTTTTCTATTCTTCTTGTTTTTGTATTAACTCATGATATACGAAGTCAGTTTTGTATTAAATCAAAAGGACGTTATACGGGTAGCTTATGGAGTTGTTCTGTTTATAATAAAGCTTCACCCTTATTAATCTTATATGCAGATACCGAAGGAATTAATTCCATTGGAGGATCACTGCCCCCTTTTGTAATTCAAGAAGGGATAAAGAAAGTTAACCTATTTCCCCAAAAATTAATAGTTAGAAAACTTTGTTCGAATGGGGGTTTTTATACAATATCAGAAGATTCCTATTCCATACCAAAAGAATCTAACTCCTCTTTCTCCAACAATGATTATGACATTCAGTTGAATATTCAAGAATTCTACACCATCTCCCGAGGCATTAACAGTATTAATGCCTGTGGCTCTCCAGAAGTTGACATAACAGTAGAGAAGCACACACTCTCTGGTTCAATACATTTACGTGTATATGATGGTATTAAATTTAAAGATTTTTACGAGAGTGTGCCAATAGGCCCTTTACAGGCAAATGTTGTTATTAAGTACTCTGATTTTAATCTTAATCCTACAGACGGCGACTGGCATAATAAAGAGCTTAAAATTAAAGTTGTTGGCCCTGATGGGGTGGAGAATCCAAATGCTGTTCCAGGTCTTTTCTTTTTAGATGCACCAACACCCAATTTTGGTGCCAATACACCACCTACATGCTCAGGAGATAATAATGCCTCTTTTGACTTAACATTCCCTAATTTGCCAAATGATAGTTTTAACTATTTACTTTCATTAAGTAGGTATACAACTAAAAGTAATTCACCCAAAACTACGGTATACAATAATGTAACTTATCAATTTGCCGATGGATTTACAATGAATGGATCCGATGCCAAAACAACCCCATTACAAAATGGGAAAAATAGTGTTACGATTAACAACGACTTTATAAATACAATCCCTTTAGATATACGAGGTAACTTCTCTCTAAAAGAAGGACTTTATGTTGCAGAAGCCAGATATAATGACGGAACAGCTAAAAGTTTATGCAGCTCAACGAAACAGTTTCTAATTGTGGAACCCGATTCAATCCAAATTTCTTCCCCAATAACACCCAATACCGCAAAAACAGGTTCTGACGAAACGAAATACCACATTCTCACACCAGATGGCACAGGAAGTGCAACATTCACTATTACTGGAAGAACTGCTGCGCTAGGCACCTACAAACTGGCTAGCCCAACTCTTATTACTACTGCAGTATTAACGTATAATAATAATGGAACATATACCGTTTCTGGTTTGCCAGCAGGCGAAAGCAAAATAGATATAAAAACTAAT
>JAYVSA010000432.1:0-15004 GCA_043775765.1 Breznakibacter sp.
CCAATGTCTAATAACAGTGCAACAGACGGAGTGTTGAAGTACTGTGAAGTTAATAAGATAAAGAAGGAACGGATTCTTATTCCGAGTTCTAGCGTGGGACAAGGCACACTTCCCGATGAGCTTAGAGGTTTGGGTAACTATGTGATATCGTTGGCATTATATAGAAATACAATGCCAGAAGCGGTTGTAAAGCACGACCTGTTGAACTTTGAAGGGGTGGTATTTACTTCGCCCTCAACAGTTACCAATTTCGTGCGCTTGTACGGACTCATACCAGCACATTTAAAGATTATCTCACGAGGTGCCGATACGCAAAAAAGGATTGATGCCCTATATCGATAACCGTGCCTTAACACGTGTGGTAAAACTATTGAGGGTCAATTAATAACGGGCTATTAAATTCTAATTATTGCCAACAACGAAAAACCTTGTCAAAATCTTTTATTAATCTTACCTTTAAGGGCATTTTTAACCTAAAAAAAGTATAGAATGAAAAAAGCATTTGTAGCCGTGTCTGTTGTCTTGCTCTCAATTACTTACAGCTGTTCCTCATCGAAAAACATAGGCACCACCATGATGCCCGATCCAAAAGTTGAAACTCCAAAAACCACCGATAAAGCCGATTCTAAGGGCAGTTCCAAGAAATCAAGTAAATCGGGCGTAGTTGTAAAAGAGAATGTGACAATTAATACCGATGCATCGGCACAAAATAGTCAAGTTGGTGTCCAACCACAACCACAACCGAAAGCAACCAATACAAAAGCGAGCAAACAGCAAGCCATTGCTGTTAAAGAAGAGCGCGTAACAGTTATTCAGGAAGAGGGCAAACCTATTGAAGCGGGCAAATATTATGTTATAATGGGCTCTTTTAAAGTCCTCGAGAATGCTCAGAAATTCAAAACCCATCTCATCATAGATCACTATAACCCCATTATGCTACAAAACGAAGATGGCCTTTACCGCGTAGCCGTAGGAACTTTTTCGCAAGAGCAACCCGCCAGAGATCGTATTGGTGCAATTCGCCTCGAATCGGACAAATATAACGATGTTTGGTTGCTCATTTCAAAGCAATAAAACATCATATCTTTTTATTTATAATTCCTTTTAACTATTTTTGCACCCTGATAACAAATAATTAGCAGTAGTATATGTATAATCCAGTAAAACTCACCAACGACATCTTTTATGTGGGGGTAAATGATAGAAGAACGCATCTTTTTGAAAATCTTTGGCCTATTGAGAGGGGGGTGGCTTATAATTCTTACCTTATTGTCGATGAGAAAATATGTCTGGTCGATGGTGTTGAAATGGGTCATGTAGACAAACAACTCAAAAAAATTAAAGCCGTTATTGGCGACCGTCCTATCGACTACATGGTTATCAACCACATGGAGCCCGACCACGCTGGAAGCATTCAATTTCTAAAGCAGTTTTATCCAAATATGAAGCTCGTTGGTAATAAAAAAACCTTTCCTATGATAGAAGGGTTTTATGGTATCACCGATAACTTCCACGAAATTAAGGAGAACGATATTCTCGATCTTGGTACGCACAAGCTCAATTTTTTCATGGTTCCTATGGTGCATTGGCCAGAAACCATGGTTGCGTATGAGTCTACTCAACAAGTTCTTTTCTCGGGCGATGCTTTTGGTAGTTTTGGAACACTCGATGGGGGTATTTTCGACGATGAACTCGATTTCGACTACTTCTACACCGAAATGCGCCGTTATTACTCCAATATTGTGGGTAAATATGGCAGTCCAGTTCAAAAAGCGCTCGAAAAACTTGGCAACCTTAACCTAAAACTCATTGCCTCCACCCACGGACCCGTACTACGGAGTCATATCACTGAAATGATAGACCTCTATCAGCAGTGGAGCAAGTATGAAACTCAAGAAGGCGTGGTGGTTGCTTATGCTTCTATGTATGGCAACACAGAGGAGATGGCCGAAGTGGTAGCCACCGAACTTATCCAACAAGGCATCCGCCCTGTGCGCGTTTTCGACGTTTCAAAAACGCATGCTTCATTCGTTATTAGCTCAATTTTCAAATATAGAGGTGTTATTTTGGCCAGTCCAACCTATGCCAACGAGTTGCATCCCAACATGGAAGCTCTTGTTAGTAAGCTCATTCACATGGGCGTTACCAACCACTATTTGGGTGTTTTAGGCTCTTATTCGTGGGCAAGTGCCTCGGCCAAAAAGCTCCGAGAAGCAGGTGAAGCTCTTAAGTGGGAACTTGTTTCAGAGCCCGTGGAAGAGAAATTTGCCCTCAAGCCCGACAAATACAACGCCTGTCTTGAACTCGCCGTGGCTATGGCCAATCGCCTAAAGCAAGACAGAAAGTAGATACACAATACTATTTTATAGAAAGCCGAATTGTCTAGTAATTAGATGTTTCGGCTTTTTGTTTCTTGCTTCGCAGTTTTATTTTCTTGCTTCGGGATTTTGTTTTCTCGCTCCGTGGTTTTATTTTCTCGCTCCGTGGTTTTATTTTCTTGCTTCGCGGTTTTACTTTTTTGTTTCGGGATTTTATTTTCTTGCTCCGCGGTTTTACTTTTTTGCTTCGGGTTTTATTTTTTTGCTCCGCGGTTTTACTTTTTCGCTTCGGGGTTTTGTTTTTTTGCTTCGCGGTTTTATATTCTTGCTTCGCGGTTTTATTATTTTATTCAGATATTTATTATTTAGCCCGTATTCTTTTGCCATCTTTGCATCCAATCTAAAAATAAAGAATCACATCTAAATAGTACAAGATAAGTTCCACTATGACACAAGCATATTTAATTTGCAAAGAGACTGAATCTAAAGGATATACAGATAAGAAAGAAAAAACAACCAGTCAATTCGGACTATTTGTGGGCTACCTTCTCAACCCAGATGATTATGAGTTTCTGGCAGATCAATTTAAGGTTATTCAGAAGAAACATAATCCTGCGGGCGAACAACTAATCATTGACAACCTCACGCCAGAGGCACAACAGTTGCTTCGAAACGATGTTTTTGAGTGTCTCATAAGCAATGACGTGGTTTGCGTTTACGAGGCTTTGTCGGCGCAAGAATTACAGTCGAGTTACGATCTGTTTAGTGAGATGTTTGGCGAAAATAAGAAGAAAACGGAGCCAAAATCAACCTCCGATAACTCAAAACTACACTGCGAACTCTTCGAAGGCATCTTCGGCAAAGCAATCTCTTTTTTTGTCGATAATTATAATGATACTATCCATCTTAACGTGGTGAGCGATGAAATTTCAGAGCCTCAAAAACTGGAGTTTGAGAAAATTGGTAAGCAGTTTATCACTCTTTTTGCGTCAACCCAAGACGAGGCATCACAAGAGACAGATATAGCCAAAACCACCTTTGAAATTGGCGTCGTAAACAGTGAATTTACCCTTATTGCCAACGTACTAGCCCATAGCATTAACCACCATCTCGAAAAAGAGATTACTCGCGATGCCGATGCCGTTTTGTGTTCGTTTGATACAATTAGTGAACATCCGTTGGCCGAGTTGATGTATGGCATTTAGTGTGCTGCAAATAGCTGTTTGAGCGTAAAATTCTTCGTCTCTTTTGTGTAATATCATATTCGTTTTAGTTATAAAAAGATGTGTATAAAGAGTAGCCCAAAAAGAGATAGACAGTCGATAGAAATAGTTTTTTTATGTGATTAGTCTTGATAAATGAAAGGATTGGTTACATTTGCAGTGAAATTTATGAATGGGGTGCCTAAAAATTACGGGCTGAGATCATACCCTTTGAACCTGGTTGGGTAATGCTAACGAGGGATTACAGCGACTACCGTGTGCTGCATCTCATTCTTCCATTTCGTTTATTTTAAAGGAGGATGAGTATGAGAATTTTTGTAAATAGTAAATCGGTAGAGGTTTCTAATCAATTGACACTGAGTGGTTTTATTGCATCGTTGGGACTTGAAAGTACCGACGGAATGGCTGTTGCCGTGAATGAAACCGTGGTGTATAATCAGGAGTGGAACACCAAAATACTGCATGAGAATGATGCTATTTTAATTATAAGGGCAACCAAAGGCGGTTGATATGCGCTATTGCACTATTCTCATTTTTAAATTATTAACCAAATAATAGTTCGCGGTATGCAAAGCAATAAAACTAAACTTCAAAATATTACCAAGGGTTCGTTTCCATGTTCGAAAAAGGTGTTTGTAAAGGGTGTTATTCATCCTATTGAGGTGGCTATGAGACAGATAGATTTACAAAAAACTGTCCATCAGAATGGCGAAGTGACCATGAATAAGCCTATTACGGTTTACGATACGTCGGGACCTTATACCGATGCGGATTATACGGTGGATTTGAACAAGGGATTGCCTAAGATTCGTAGGCAGTGGATTTTAGATAGGGGCGATGTGGTGCAACTGGAACGTCCATCGTCGGACTACGGAAAGGCGCGTTTGGCCGACGAATCGCTCAACGACTTACGTTTTGATAATGTGAACCGTACGCCGTTGGTGGCCAAGGGAGATGCGCCTGTATCGCAATATTACTATGCATGCATGGGTATTATAACGCCCGAAATGGAGTATGTGGCCATTCGCGAGAACCAGAAGGCCGATGAATATTTGGCTAACATGAACCAGCATGCTGGCAATACCATGGGGGCCAATTTGCCGCCGTTACCCATTACGGCCGAATTTGTGCGTAACGAAATTGCGTTGGGCAGAGCTATTTTGCCGGCTTGTATTAATCATCCTGAGATTGAACCGATGATTATTGGGCGTAATTTCTTGGTGAAAATTAATGCAAATATTGGTAATTCGCCTACCACGTCGGGCATTGAAGAGGAGGTTGAAAAGGCGGTTTGGGCTTTCCGTTGGGGTGCCGATACGATCATGGATTTGTCGACAGGTGCGAATATTCATGAGACGCGCGAATGGATTATCCGTAATTCGCCAGTGCCTGTGGGTACAGTTCCGCTCTATCAGGCACTCGAAAAGGTGAACGGACAGGTGGAGAATTTGTCGTGGGAGATTTATAGAGACACGCTCATAGAGCAGTGCGAGCAGGGGGTTGACTATTTTACCATTCATGCCGGATTGCTTTTGCAACATATAAGATTAACTGTTAAGCGCAAAACAGGTATTGTGTCGCGCGGAGGTGCCATTATGGCCAAATGGTGTTTGCATCATCATAAAGAGAATTTTTTATATACTCATTTTGAGGATATTTGCGATATTTTGGCCCGTTACGATGTGGGTGTTTCGTTGGGAGATGGTTTGCGTCCGGGCTCTATTGCCGATGCCAATGACCGTGCGCAGTTTGGCGAGTTGGAGGCTTTGGGTGAACTGACCAAGGTGGCGCGAAAAAAGTATGTGCAGGTTATTATTGAGGGGCCTGGTCATGTGCCCATGCACTTGATAAAAGAGAATATGGACAAGCAACTTGCCGTTTGCGATGAGGCACCGTTCTACACGCTTGGCCCTCTGGTGGCCGATATTGCGCCGGGTTACGATCATATTACATCGGCCATTGGTGGTGCTATGATTGCTTGGTACGGCACAGCCATGTTGTGTTATGTAACTCAAAAAGAGCATCTCGGATTGCCCAATAAGGAGGATGTGCGCGAAGGTGTTATTACGTTTAAGCTGGCAGCTCATGCGGCCGATTTGGCTAAAGGATTTCCCGGTGCACAAATACGCGATAATGCCATGAGCAAGGCGCGCTTTGAGTTTCGCTGGAAAGATCAGTTTGCGCTGGCTCTAGATCCTGAAAAGGCAATGGGATTTCATGATGCGACCTTGCCTGAAGAGGGACATAAAACATCGCATTTCTGTTCTATGTGTGGTGAACATTTTTGTTCCATGCGGGCGTCGCACCAAGTGCGTGAGATGGCCGAAAAACTCGATGCGAAGGCGAAGGAGTTTCAGGAAGCGGAGGATGTTTATTTGAAGAATTAGGTGGACGTTGTTTTTTAAGAGAGGGTTCAAACATTTTTTGCATGGCACCTTTTCTATACAGATATAAAACTCAATAAATGATTCTATTCACATATCCCACAAAAGTAGTGGGCGAGGAGGTAATCATAAACCAGCTTTTTGAGTTGGGACTCACCACTCTGCACCTTCGTAAACCCGAAGCCTCACATGAGGAGATGGTGAATTTTGTCCATTCTATAGATAAGAAGTATTGGGGTAAAATAATGATTCATAGCAACTTGGGATTAATAAATTACTTTCCACTTAAGGGCATTCATTTTTCCGAAATCAATAAACCACTTTTTGAACGCTATCGTTTTGCCGAACAGAGCAAAAGTTGGGCATCGCACCACTTAGAGGAGTTGGCAAACATACCAACCTCGGTGGACTATACTTTTCTGAGTCCTATTTTTCCGAGTACTTCAAAAATAGGGTATGCAAAGGAGTGGGATTTTGAACTGGTTGCATCGACACTAAAAAAGCGAAAAAGGCGTAAAACGAAAGTTGTGGCATTAGGCGGTATTACTGTTGATAATGCCCAGAAATGCAGAGAGTTAGGATTTGACGATTTCGCTGTTTTAGGCGCAATTTGGGAGCCATTTATCCAAAATAATAATGTAGAAGAGATTAAAGATATATTTTTAAAAATGAATGAGATATGGCAATAAATCGCCCATATACGCTCTCTATTGCAGGGTTCGACCCATCAGCGGGTGCAGGTGTATTGTCGGACATAAAGACTTTTGAGTCTATTGGAGTTTATGGTTTTGGAGTGGCATGCACCAACACTGTTCAGAGCGACAGTGAGTTTTTGGGCATGGAAAAAGTGGCCGATGGAATGGTGAAAAAGCAGATTTCGGTGCTGATGCAAAAATTTCCCATTGAGTTTGTTAAAATTGGATTGGTAAAAGATTTCGATCATCTGAAAACCCTTGTTCGCACGGTGAAAGAGTCTAATTCGGATGCTAAAATAATTTGGGATCCTATTCTTAAAAGTAGTTCGGGGTTTGAGTTTCATTCGCCAAATAGTTTCGATATACAGTTTATTACCGAGGAGATTGATTTTGTGACGCCTAACGCCTTGGAATTTAATATTTTGTGGCCAAAGGGAATTGATGAGGTGCAAGCAAAATTGACTCGTGGCGCTATTGTTTTAAAAGGTGGACATGCCGATAAAAAAGGAACGGATATTCTTATTACATCAACACAAAGAACTGAAATTGAGGGAGAACCGTTTGCTGGAAATGGAAAACACGGTACCGGATGTGTTTATTCATCGGCATTAACGGCCTATTTGGCTTTAGGAGATTCGCTCGAGACGGCTTGTGAAAAGGCAAAGAGATATGTTGAGCAGTTTATGCTGAGTAACGAATCGTTGCTGGGCTATCATTCAAAATAAAAGAAGAAAATGGTTAAGACACAAATTGCAACGCTTCAATTTATTACTCAAGATCATCCAACTCTCTCGCACGCCGAGCAGATAAAGCAGGCCATGGAGGGCGGTGTTCGATGGGTACAGTTGCGAATGAAAGATGCTTCGGACGCTGCTATTGAACAGGAGGCTACTGAAGCCCTTAAGTGGACACGACGCTACAATGGCATTCTCATAATAGACGATAATCCGTACATTGTAGCAAAGGTAGGAGCCGATGGAGTGCATTTGGGCAAAAAGGATATTGCGCCAAACGAAGCTCGTAAAATTATTGGATCTGATAAAATTATTGGTGGCACGGCAAACACCTTCAACGACATTAACTTTCTTCGTTTGCAAGAGGTTGATTATATTGGACTTGGCCCATTTCGATACACCACCACCAAAAAACATTTGAGCCCGCTTTTAGGATTAGAAGGGTATCAAACTATTTTGCAACAACTTAAAAAAGAGGGCATTATGGCTCCTATAGTGGCAATTGGCGGAATTAAAGAGAACGATTTGGTTCATTTGTTTGCAACAGGTCTTCATGGAGTAGCCATTTCGGGCACCATTGCCATGTCGGAAAATATTGCTAAAACCGCACAAGAGTTTGTAAATCAGGTAAATATATTAGCAAAAGAGGTATAACGATGGATTCATTAATCATTGCAGGCAAAGAGTTTAAGTCGAGATTATTTACAGGAACAGGCAAGTTTGGTTCAAACGCCATCATGCGAGATGCCATTTTAGCTTCTGGTTCTGAACTTGTTACTGTGGCGCTAAAGCGGGTTGATATTAACGATGAGGCAGACGATATGTTGAGCCATTTGCGCCATCCAAATCTTAATTTATTGCCTAATACCTCGGGCGTTCGCAACGCTAAGGAGGCCGTTTTTGCTGCCTTATTGGCACGTGAGGCATTGGGCACGAATTGGCTTAAGCTCGAAATTCACCCTGACCCACGATACCTACTTCCCGATGGTGAAGAGACGCTTAAGGCTACGGAAATGCTTGTAAAAGAGGGTTTTATAGTAATGCCCTACGTACAGGCCGATCCGGTTTTATGTAAGAAACTCGAAGAGGCAGGTGCCGCTGTGGTTATGCCTTTAGGATCACCTATTGGCTCCAACCAAGGCTTGCAAACCGCTGATTTTTTGCGTATTATCATCGAGCAAAGCAATGTTCCAGTGGTGGTAGATGCCGGAATTGGTGCCCCTTCTCACGCGGCTTATGCCATGGAGTTAGGCGCTTCGGCCGTTTTGGTAAATACCGCTATTGCCGTTTCCAACAACCCAGCTCTGATGGCATTGGCCTTCAAACAAGCAGTGGAGTCAGGGCGAATGGCGTTCGAAGCAAAACTAGCACCCAAAAGCCGAGGTGCGCATGCCAGTAGCCCGTTAACGGCATTTTTAGATTTAGTGTAGCTAAAATTAATGCACGTAAGGTGGCAGAGAGACTCAGAAAAAAGGTGATCGTATTATTTCTCTTCGCGTTTTTCATTCCGTTAATCTTCCATTTCGAGTCATTTTTCATTTTATTTGCGTGAAACAACATCAACCATGAGCTTTTTCAACCTTCATCAACAATACGATTGGGATACCGTTACGGAATCCATTCTTGCCAAAACAGCCCACGATGTTCGCCAAGCTTTAGCGAGTAAAAGCCCTACACTCAACGACTTCCAAGCACTTATTTCGCCCGCTGCCGAGCCGTTCCTCGAAGAGATGGCGCAAAAAAGTCAGCAACTTACCTTAAAGCGATTTGGTAAAACCATCCAACTCTATATACCGCTTTATCTCTCCAACGAATGCACCAATTCTTGCGTGTATTGTGGCTTTAACCACAAAAATAAAATGGAGCGCATCACGCTTTCAAAAGAGGCTATCATGCGCGAAGTTGAGGTTATTAAAGCCATGAATTTCAACCATTTACTCTTGGTTACAGGTGAGCATCCGCGTAAATCGGGCATCGACTACCTTCTTCAGGTTATTGAGTGGGTAAAGCCTCATTTTGCCCAAATATCCATCGAAGTAGCACCCATGGATGAGGCTGAATATAAGCAACTGATCCACGCTGGATTGCATGCCGTTTACATCTACCAAGAAACTTATAACCAGCACAATTACAGCATCTATCATCCGGCGGGCAAGAAGGCTGATTTTCGTTATCGTCTCGAAACACCCGACAGGCTTGGCTCAGCTGGAATCCATAAAATGGGACTAGGCGTTTTGCTTGGTCTCGAAGATTGGCGCACCGACTCCTTCTTC
The DNA here is from genome assembly GCA_043775765.1 of Breznakibacter sp. Lineage (GTDB taxonomy): Bacteria > Bacteroidota > Bacteroidia > Bacteroidales > Marinilabiliaceae > JAGPHP01. Next base: position 9,628 of record JAYVSA010000432.1, read on the forward strand.
ACGGCTCTTCACCTTAAGCATCTCGAAAAAAACTACTGGAAAACCAAATATAGCATTGCCTTTCCGCGTTTGCGCCCGCATGTAGGCTCTTTTCAGCCCAACGTGCATGTAACCGACAAGCATCTTTTTCAGCTCATTTGCGCTTACCGCATTCTCTCCGAAGAGGTTGAAATATCGCTCTCAACCCGCGAAAATCCTACGTACCGCAACAATCTTGTCGGCTTGGGAGTTACTGCCATGAGTGCAGGCTCTAAAACCGAACCCGGCGGATACGCCAACAGCAACAAGGCCCTTGAGCAATTTGCAGTTTCCGATGATCGATCGGTGCTCCAAATTGCCACCATGATTCACCAAAAAGGCTACCAAACCATCTATAAAGATTGGGATTGCATGCTTCAACAATAACCTCCAAAACCGCACAATATGCTCTCCTCGCACGAACAAGAACGCTATAACCGCCACCTAATAATCGAAAATTTCGGACTTCAAGCTCAAGAAAAACTCAAGCATGCTTCGGTTTTGGTTGTAGGTGCTGGTGGCCTCGGATGTCCTGTAATTCAGTATCTTACCGCCGCTGGGGTGGGGCGTATTGGCATTGCCGATGCCGATGTGGTTTCGCTCTCCAACCTGCAGCGCCAAATTCTCTTTACGGAAGCCGAAATTGGCCAATCAAAAGCGCATCTGGTGGCGCAAAAAATGCAAGCTTTAAATGTGCACGTGGAGTTCAATATTGTCAATCAGTTTATTACGCAAGAAAATGTAAATCAAATACTTAACCCGTACGATGTTATCATTGGTGCTACCGACAACTTCGTCTCTCGCCAACTCATCGACCACTATACCAATGCCCACCAAAAACCCTTCGTTCACGGTTCCATCCTCGAGTTTTGCGGACAAGTAGCCACTTTCAACCACCTTGGCGGCAGCTCCTACGCCCAACTTTTTCCGCAAACGGGCAATCCTACAACCTTGCCACTCGGCGTTGTGGGCGCTCTTCCCGGCATTATTGGAAGCCTCATGGCGCTCGAAACCATCAAAATAATTACCCAAATTGGCGAGCCATTAACCCACCATCTGCTTCTGTATGACGGACTTACAAATACAACCATTAAACTAAAACGCTAATTGATTTCTCTTTGGGAGTGCCTGCAGGGGCAATCCTACAATGAACTCGTTTGCAGGTTCAGTTTAAACGTTCGCTATTCCTCGCCCCTGCCGTCGCGCCTTTCACTGCAATCTTTTTGCCTACAACGTCTCGGAATTATTTATAATTGAGAACGGGCAAAAAGGATTTCCGTTGCAGTCGCTCACTCAAGTCGAATAAGTCGTACGAAATTTTTTATTTCTTGTATTTGATTGATATTCAGCTCTAAGATATGTCAAGTCTACAACATTAAATTTGTTTGTTACTAGTTTCAAGTTCGGGCAAACGAATAAATTAAAAGTTAGCCAATATTTTTAAGATTAATTCGTATATTCATATACCGTTAAAGCCAAGAGCTTTATTCCTAGTAACTTTAATTTAGTGTAATTTTTAAAATTTTCTAGTATGGCATTTCTCGATTGGTATAAAGCTTACAGTGTAGGTGTTGATAGCATAGACAAACAACACATAGAGTTATTAACTATCATCAACGAGTTTCATGAGAAATTACATAATGGTGAAGGTAGAGCCGGTTTGTTAACAGTTTTTACAAAGCTTAAACTCTTTACTTCAAACCATTTTGCTTATGAGGAGAAGTTTATGGAGGAGTTTGGTTTTGAAGGTTTTCTAGAGCATAAAAAGGAACATGATGCTTTAATAGCACAGATGGTTGATTTAGAAAACAGATTTAACAATGGCGAAAATGCTTTGTCGTATAAGGTTATCCTTTTTGTAAAGGAGTGGATAACTGTGCACATGGTTGGTACCGATCATAAATATTCCGATTTTATGATTCATCATGGCTTGAAATAAATTCAACGCTACAAGAAAAACTCCTTTCTCGTAGCATTTGAGAGGAGCACTTCTTTCATCAAATTAAAAGAACTTTAACTTGGTGAAATTTGTTTTTTCTAAGTTACATTAACTAACTTAGTCCTCGCTCAAAAACCTCTCAATTTCAATATTATGATTAAGAAAGAGATTGCATCACTTCAGTTTATTACCCAAAACCATCCAACAATTTCGCACGTCGAACAAGTTAAATTAGCCATGAAAGGCGGTGTTCGATGGGTACAGCTACGAATGAAAAATGCTTCCGATAGCGAAATTGAAGAACAAGCTGCCGAGGCGTTAAAAATTACCCAACACTACGGCGGAATCCTTATCATCAACGACAATCCTTACATCGCCCATAAAGTAAATGCCGATGGCGTTCACCTTGGTCGAATGGACATCGCACCATCTGAAGCCCGCCTAATTCTTGGTCCCGCCAAAATTATTGGAGGCACATCTAACACCCTCGACGATATTCATTACCTCCGATTACAACAAGTAGATTACATCGGTTTAGGCCCATTCCGCAATACTAATACGGAAAAACAACTAATGCCTGTCATCTCTCTTCCGAGTTACTCCCACATTCTCGAACAAATAAATAAAGAGGGAGCCTCTGCTCCTCTTATTGCCATTGGTGGAATATTGGAATCTGACCTCGATTCGATTTTTGCCACAGGAATACACGGGGTGGCTATTTCGCGCGCCATTGCTCTTTCAAACGACATTACAGCAACCTCAAAACAGTTCGTAAAAGACGTTAATCATTTGCTTAAAGAGCGAAAATAGATCTTTCATCGAACTCACGTTAATATAAATTGCCCACACCTAAAGCTGTGGGCAATTTATATTAACGTGAAATTTTTCAATGTGTTTTGCCTCCAATCATCCCGCTGGAATGAGCTTACATTAAACTCGCCTTATTTTATCAATAATGAGGTCATCGACAAAGAGCCCATTACCAATTGGTCGTTAAAAAAAGTTGGCGTTTCGTTGGGCTGTTGAAGCGCCAAAATGTAGAGTAACGGCAAATAATGCTCGGCCGATGGCGCAGAAAGCATCATGCTCTGTCCCAGTGCTTTATAGTTTATAAGCGATTGATGGTTACCCTTTAGAATCAGTTCTTTTACTTTGCTCGATGCCTCTTGAGCCCAGTCGTAACCGCTGTTTGGATTGCGCCAATCAATAGCAGAAAGGTTATGAACAATGTTTCCGCTTGCAACTATGAGAATGCCCTTTTTACGCAAGGCGAGTAACTCTTGCGCCAGACTATAATGCTCTTGCGGCGTGAGTTTGTAATTGAGGCTAAGTTGTACAATTGGCACATCGTGGTTGGGGTAAAAGTGCCTTAAAACGCTCCATGTTCCGTGGTCGAGTCCCCATTTTGTATCCAATCCAATGGAGGTGCTCGTAATAGTTTCTTGCGTCAGTTTTGCTAATTCTGGGCTTCCAGGAGCCGGATATTGTACATCAAAAAGCGCTTGTGGAAATCCTCCAAAATCATGTATTGTGGCGGGTTTTTCCATTGCCGTGACTTGGGTGCCACTGGTTTCCCAATGGGCTGATATACAGAGAATGACCTGAGGTTTGGGAAGTGTTGTTCCCATGTTGCGCCAGCTGGTTACAAACTCATTCTCCTCAATGGCGTTCATTGGACTGCCATGACCAACAAAGAGGGTGGGCATAATGGCTGTACTGGGTAGATTCTGAAAAATAGAGTGTGTCATTGGTCTTTTTTTAGAACGTTTCTTTATTGGAGCGATGATTTAGACGTTTGTTCGTGCGGATTTTGTGTTAAATCAAAGTTAGAATTAATTTACGAAATAAGCACCTATCTAATAACTTAAACGATAAACCAATCGCTTGAGTTCAATTTCAGATATCTTGGCGCTATAATTCAGATTTACAAGCATATAGCCTGCGCTCTCCAAACTGTTTTGTGCTGCCTTAACATCTAAAATGGTGGCTTGGTTAAGCTCGAATCTATGAACTACCAAGGAAACTAATTTGATTGCTTTTTGGTAGGCTTCTTGTTGCGCAACTAGCTGATTCAATGCATTTTGATACGACTGAAAACTCCTTTCAACGCTCGCTTTAAGAGAAACCATTACGCTTTCTTTTTGCAACTCTGCACTCTTAACATTGATGTGCGCTACTTTTTGCTGTTTCTGGTAAATGGTGCCATTAAAAACTGGTATTTGTAGTGTGGCACCAACCGTTGGACCGTAGGTCTGATTGAGCAAAATATTGCCTGCCGAGTTATCGGTATACGCAAATGTGTACCCTGCACCAACTTTTAACGATGGATAGCGTTGTGCTCCCAATTCCTTAGCAATTTGCTGATTGATAAATACTTGCTCCTGTGCCGATTGGTATTGTGGATTGGTTTCAATTAGACTCAGAATGGAATCTTTTTGAATTGTTTTATCGAGGATGATTGAGTCTTTAACGTCAAATAGATAGAAGTTTTTAGTGCCCATTAACTGAAGTAGATTGGTTTTATCGGCTTCAATTAAAACCTGCTGATTGGCTAATAGTTGAGTGGCCATATTTACATCCATCTCGGCTTGTAAAATATCGGCGTCATTGGCCATTCCTACGGCATTTCGGGCTTTTATGATGTCGAGTTTCTGTGTCGACACGTCTAGCGAACTTTGAATAATGTTGTGGTAATATTGTTGTCTTATAATATCCCAGTAAGCAACCATTACGCCAGCCATTGTATTCTGTATCTGTTGGTTAACCATTATCTCACTCTGCTTTTGCAATTGGTTAAGTTTTGCCTTTGTTGCCAATACTTTAAAGCCATTAAAGAGCGTCATGCTCGCCATAGCACTGGCGTTAATAACGTTACTCTTAACGTTTGGATTCTTAAGTTCGCTACCATTGCTTAGTGTTTGGTCGAGATTATAATGGGATAAATTATCTGTACCATTGATGTTCACTGTTGGCAAACCACCTGCTACACCAAACGTGTTGTTTGTTCGACCAATCTCCTGATTATTCTTTGCTATCTGAATATCGAAATTATTCTGCAACGCTGTATCTATGGCACTTTTAAGCGTAATAGATTGTTGTGTCCAAGCTGTACTCGAAAGTAAAAGGGCTACAGCGGGAATAGAGTATTTTAAGAATCGTTTCATGAATCGTCTCTTTAAATTTTTATGTGCAAATTACAATTCCGAATTATTAAGCAACTCTTTGTCGAGCTCGTGTTTGCCCGCTATGTATGTGTAAACCGCCGGAATTACAAATAACGTGAGCACCAATGAGAACATGATTCCACCAACCACCACTATCCCAAGCGGAATACGACTCGTAGAGGCTGCTCCTAAACTCAACGCAATAGGCAAAGCACCTAAAGAAGTGGCCAAACTGGTCATTAGAATCGGGCGTAAA
>JAYVSA010000433.1:0-5232 GCA_043775765.1 Breznakibacter sp.
TGCGATGCCGCATCTACACTAAAAGCTCCTTCGGTTACAATCTCTTCACCATCAGTAAGTCCGCTCAAAACCACATAACTATTGCCGAGTGATTCACCAAGTTCAATTTCGCGAAGTTTAAAAATGGCCTCACCGCTCGTCTTATCTTTTACGTAAACAATAGAGCGCTTACCTGTCCATAAAACTGCCGAACGAGGAATAACCAATTCATTGGAAGATGAGATCATATCCGATTTCACAATGCCATTTACAAACATCTCAGGTTTAAGTTTACCTGATTCGTTATTCATCTCAACCCGAACTTTAGCCACACGCGTTACTGGGTCTAAAACAGGATCTACAAATGCAATTGCGCCCGAAAAGGTAGTTCCAGGAAGTGCTTCCGCCGTAAAATCGAGTTTGTCTCCAACGGTTAAAAACGGCAAATCACTCTCATAGGCATCAAACATGAGCCAAACATGATTGAGATTTGCAATATCAAACAATACAGCCCCCTCAGCCACATAGTCGCCACTATTAACTCGCTTTGATATTACTACGCCCGAGGTATTAGACACTATTTCAATATATTTCAACGTATTAGCATTCACCTCCATCTCACCAATTTGCTTCTCCGTTAATTTCCATTCATGCAGACGAGCTTTGGCCGCTTCGTAAATTTCGGGTTGTGTTTGTTTTAGTTTAGCCGCTTCTATCAACTCTTGTTGTGCCGATATTAACTGAGGAGAATAGATGAGCGCTAGAGTTTGTCCCTTGCGTACACTCTCACCTGTAAAATTCACCATAAGCTTCTCAATTCTTCCAGCCACGTGGGCAACCTGACTTTGCAACAAACGCTCATCGGCCTGAACTTTTCCGTAAAGTCGCACCTCCTTCATTGGCTTTTGATGCGAAACGATGGAGGTTTGCACATTGGCCAACTGTACAGCCTCCTTGGTTAGATGAATGGCGTTGGGGTCGATGTTGGAGCCGCCACTTGATGACAGTGGAATCAACTCCATACCGCAAATTGGGCATTGACCAGGCTTCTCTAACCGAATTTGTGGATGCATAGCGCACGTCCAAATAGAGTTTTTCTCTAGTTCTGTATGGATGTGATTTTCGGGCTCAACCTTTGGAGATGAATGAAAGAACAACCAGCCGAGAAGGATTCCAGCGATTAGGAAGAGGCATGGAATGAGATATTTATTTGAGAAATATGATTTCATATAGTAAGTTTTTAGATGTGTTTTGTGCAATACACCTGTCAGGTTTTTAAAACCTGACAGGTGTACTTAATTCTGTATTCCCCCCAATCGTTTCAACCACGCTACAGCCGTATTGTAATCCACCAACGCCTCGATGGCTTTAAAATCATAATCGAGCGTTTGCTGACGTATGCGTAACACCTCCGACAAATCGGCACCTGAACTCGAAAAGCTCGCTAATGCTAGTTTCAACGATTTATTTGCTAACTCAGCTTGATGTTGATAGAGCGTAATCCGCCTACTGGCATCTTCATATTGTTGAACGGCCAAGAAATAATCGGTTTGAAGAGCATTTGAAGTAGCCTGCATTCCTTGTTGCGTAGACATCTGCATCAACTCGGCCTCTTTTATCATGGCACGATATTTTTTGCGATAGATGGGCAATGTAACTGTAACCATGGGCATAATCATATCCTTACCATTCATTTCAGAAGTGGACATGGGGTTTTTATTGATAAGCGAGTAGTTAACCCCCAACCCAACCATAGGATATCCCATGCGAGCAACCATTTTCTTTCGGGCTTCGAGCGACTGCTGTTCGTAATTCAACATCGAAAGCATTGGGTTATTGGCCGTAATAGAATCCGAAATCGTTGACAACTTCACCCCAAGAGAATCGGCTTTCAGAGTATCAGGAACAATAATCGGCGATGTAGCAACCCTATTTAAGTAACTATTAAATTGTGCCAAAACCGTATTGTATTGGTTTTTAAGCAGAGCAATGCTGTTTTGTAACTCGCCCATCTCCATTTGAATACGGTAAACATCTATCAATCCTCCTCCAGATGATGCCCCCATTCCACCACTCGACATTGATTTTGCGGGTGCGCTCACGGTTTGATTTGGTGAAGCCGCAGAACCCATAGTTTGCATTCCGCCAGAAGCAGCTGTTGTTGAAGATGAGCCAATATTACTATTTGAAGATGACGATGCGCTCCCCTTTGCCGATGCCTGAAACTTAGCAATACTAAGCCTCTCGAGCGATTTCAGAATATCTAAATTCTTCTCCGACACCTTCATATTTTGATTCAGTTTAAAGAGCTCGAACCAAGTTCGCTCCACATCAAAATAGGTTTGCAACTTGGCATCTCTAAACGATTCGAACTTAGCATTGGCCATCAAACTCATCTCGTCTTTACCATTCTTCAAAACCCCAAACCATGGAAACATCTGCATTAGCCTAATATCGGCTACTTGGTTACCAGCCACCAACTCCATAGGACTCAAAAACACTCCCACGCTCAACTCTGGGTCGGGCAAAGAACCAACTTGTGGTATCTTTTGCAACGCCGCTTGGTACTCGTAGTATTTTTGTAATACAGCGGGGTTGTTTTTGGCGGATATTTCGAGGTACGACATCAGTGAGTCTTGGCCGTAAGAGCTAATGCTTAGGGCAAAAAGAGTGATGTATAGGAATAGTGTTTTCATTGTTTTGTTATTAATAATGTTACTCCTGATCAGAGACCTCCCCTAACCCCTCCAAAGGAGGGGAATCTGCCACAAACCCAAAATAAACTTCAAGTTACGTCACAACTCCTCTCCCTTGGAGGGGCTGGGGGAGGTCTGTTTATAATTTCTTCACCGCATTCTCCCTCCACATAGCCTGAAAAATCGGCACCACAAAAACCGTCATCACCTGAATAATCATTCCACCAAACGTTGGTATCGCCATAGGCACCATAATATCGGCACCTTTACCGGTAGAGGTTAATATGGGCAAGAGCGCGATAACCGCTACCGCAGTAGTCATCATGGCTGGTCGAACGCGCTTTAAACCTGCCGAAACCACCGCTTCACGAACCTCATGCACCGTTGATGGATGGCGCGCTTCAAACACCTGATGAATGTACGTTCCCATGATAACGCCGTCGTTGGTGGCGATGCCGAACAAGGCAATAAATCCTACCCAAACCGCCACACTTAGATTTATGGTGTGCATTTGAAAGAGCTCACGCAGATTAACATCGGCCACCGAAAAGTTCATAAACCACGGCTGACCGTAAAGCCAGATCATAATAAAACCGCCAGCAAAGGCCACAAAAACACCCGAAAAATGGATAAACGATGCCGTTACGGTTTTAAATTGAAAATAGAGCAGCAACAAAATCATCAATAAACTGATGGGCACCACAATCGCCAATCGCTTGGTGGCTCTAACTTGCTGTTCGTAGTTACCCGCAAATTTATACGAAACGCCTTGCTCTAGCTTAATAGCCCCAGAAACTATCTTTTTTTGCAACACCACAGCCGCCTCATTCACCACATCCACCTCGGCTTTGCCCTCTATCTTATCAAAAATAACGTAACCGACTAAAAAGGTGTTTTCGCTCTTAATCATCTGAGCCCCTTTTGTGTAGTCGATATCGGCAATTTGCCCCAAAGGAATTTGCACGCCATTCATCGATGGTATCAGAATGCGCTTAATATCCTCAGGATTATCGCGCAACTCACGAGCATATCGCACACGCATGGCATACCGTTCACGCCCCTCAACACTTGTGCTCAAGGCCATTCCACCCATCGCCACTTGTAAAATCTCTTGAACATCACTAACGCTCATGCCGTAGCGCGCCATAGCCTCGCGGTTAAGTTTTATTTCAATGTAGGGCGCGCCCACCGCTCTATCGTAAAAAACAGTTGATGCTTTAACGGATGGAACATCTTTCAAAGCCTTTTCAAACTCCAATCCAGCCTTTTCAATGGCCTCCAAATTAGGACCAAAAACGCGCAATCCCATAGGCGCCCTCATGCCTGTTGATAGCATTACCAATCGGGTTTCGATGGGTTGAAGCTTAGGCGCCGAGGTTAATCCTGGAATATTGGTAACCTTAACTATTTCGTTCCAAATATCATTGGGCGATTTAATTTGAGGTCGCCACTGACGGAAGTATTCGCCAGATTCATCGACTATAAGACTGTCAGCTGGAATTACTCTAAAAGCATCTTTTTGAATATTATATTTTGTGCCATTTTTAAGTAGATATTCTCCTTCATCATCCACCTTAAACCTCTCCCGATGCCCCTGTTCATCTAAAATATATTCAGAGCGATAGTCGATGGTATTTTCAAACATCTGAACAGGTGCTGGGTCAAGAGCCGAGTTTACACGCCCCCATTTGCCAACAGCCACCTCCACTTCGGGTATTGTTGCCAAGCGTTTGTCGAGCAACTTAATGTATTCCAGATTCTTCTCAATGCTTGAATGTGGCATACTCGTTGGCATCAGTAAAAATGACCCTTCATTGAGCGATGGCATAAACTCTTTGCCTGTTTCGGGGAAAGTTTTCGTAGCCGATTGCCACGCCGATGTTTGCTTAAAACTACTCCATCCTAACTTTTCGGCCGATACACTTACAAATCCAAACACATTGGCAAACCCAAGCCACACCACCACTCCTAGTAAGAGTGTGAAAGTTGGCAGAAGCAAGAATTTCCATTTATTTTTAAGTCCCCAACGAAGTATCGGTTCGTAAAAATGCACCATCGACATCAACCCCAAAAGAATAACCAAAACGATGCCCGCAACAAACAGATAATTAATAACAGTGCCGTTATGCGCGCCTAGCGGAAGCCATTCAATAGAGAGATAATAGGTAGCTACCAAAACGGTTATGGCGATGTTGATATAATTAGGAAACTCCTTACGAGGCTCTGCCCACCGACTCTCTAATAAATTATTTATGCCAATGGCGATGAGTGCCAATGCAGGCCATACTTGCCAAATGGCTACTATCAGTACACCCGCCCCAATGATTACGCCGTTAAAAACCCTACGAATCTTTTTTGTGTCGATGCGAATATTGAAGAGCAGATAGGTTATCGTTGGCAATACCACAATGCCCAAAACGAATGCCGATAAAAGCGCAAACGTCTTGGTAAAAGCCAGTGGATGAAAGAGTTTTCCCTCGGCGGCTTCCATGGCAAATACGGGCAAGAAACTCACAATTGTGGTGGCAATAGATGTTACCACCGCATCACGCACCTC
>JAYVSA010000434.1:0-2586 GCA_043775765.1 Breznakibacter sp.
ATTCAATCTTTGAAATTGATTTCTCCAAACAGTGCGAAATCTCTTGGTAAGAAACTGGAACTTCAATAGGAAGCGCCGTCATTTGGTTAGGACCTCTCACAATAAAGTCGCTTGGTGGATTATCCAATTCAGGTAACGCCGAACCAACTTGTATTTTGATGTCCTCTGCTGTGCGCTCACCAATTTTGATGTTATGTTGGCGTCTCATATACTCCATAATATCTGAAGTCAAGTCGTCACCCGCAATACGGATAGACTTATTAGAAACGATACCCCCTAACGAGATAACCGCAATTTCAGTAGTACCACCACCTATGTCAACCACCATGTTTCCCATTGGCGCCTCCACATCTAAACCAATCCCTAAAGCCGCAGCCATAGGCTCATAAATCATGTAAACCTCACGACCACCAGCATGTTCTGCTGAGTCACGTACTGCACGGATTTCAACCTCCGTACTACCTGAGGGAATACAAATAACCATAGTAAGTGAAGGAGTAAATAATCGCACTTTTGTGTCAATCATTTTAATCATACCCCTTATCATTTGCTCGGCCGCGTTAAAGTCAGCAATTACACCCTCGCGTAAAGGACGAATGGTGTAAATGTTGTCATGCGTTTTTCCGTGCATCTGACGAGCCTTTTCACCAATTGCAATTAACTTGTCGGTTCTTCTGTCGAGCGCCACGATAGATGGCTCATCAACTACGATTTTGTTGTTGCATATAATGATGGTATTGGCTGTACCTAAGTCAATTGCTATCTCTTCCGATAAAAATGAAAACAATCCCATACCTAAAATATATTAATCTATTAGTGTTTAAAATGTCTAAAGCCAGTCAATACCATTGAAATATTGTGCTTATCGCAATATTCAATGCTATCATTGTCTTTTATTGAACCACCTGGTTGAATAACCGCGGTAATGCCGGCCTCATCAGCAATTTCCACACAATCGGGAAAAGGAAAGAAAGCATCGCTCGCCATAACAGCCCCTTTTGTATCAAACTCAAATGCCGACGCTTTTGCAATAGATTGTCTTAATGCATCAACACGCGATGTTTGTCCAACACCACTAGCAATAAGTTGATTATTTTTCACCAATACAATGGCATTTGATTTCGTATGTTTTACAATTTTATTTGCAAACAACATATCCTGAATCTCTTGTGCCGATGGTTTTTTAGACGTAACAGGTTTTAAATCTTCTGCCACCTCGGTTTTGGTATCGCGTTCTTGGGTAAGAATACCATTTAATAAAGTACGATGCGTTACCTCACCTGTTTTACCCTCTTTGCGAATTAATATTGTGCGGTTCTTTTTACCTTTCAATAAATCAAGTGCCTGAGCGTCATAAGAAGGAGCAATAATGATGTCGAAGAAAATCTTGTTCATCTCAACAGCCGTTTTCTGGTCGATAGGACGATTCGTGATTATTACGCCGCCAAAAGCCGAAACAGGATCGCCAGCAAGAGCATCTTCCCAAGCCTCAACAAGAGTAGGTCTGGTTGCCAATCCACAAGCATTGTTGTGCTTTAAAATTGCACACGTTGTATCTGAGAATTCATCTATCAAATTGATAGCAGCATCGAGATCGAGTAAGTTGTTGTAAGAGATTTCTTTACCATTGATTTGCTCAAACATAGCGCTTAAATCGCCATAGAAAACCCCTTTTTGGTGAGGATTTTCGCCATAACGAAGAGGGGAAGCGTCAGAAATAGTAAGACGAAGTTCACTACCACTTTGATTGTCGAAATAATTAAAGATGGCTGAATCGTAGTGAGAAGAAACGGCAAAGGCTTTAGTAGCGAAGAAACGACGATCGTTCAAATCTGAAACACCATCTTTCTCAACCAATATTTTCAATAAATCGGCATATTGAGCCTGTGAAGGAACAATAATTACATCTTTATGATTTTTAGCCGCACCTCTAATAAGAGAAATACCGCCAATGTCAATCTTTTCAATAATGTCTTGATCAGCCGCTCCCGAAGCAACAGTAGCTTCAAATGGGTACAAATCAACAATAACTAAGTCTATAGCAGGAATCTGATATTCAGCAAGTTGCTCAATATCGCCAGTATTATCTCTACGAGCAAGAATACCACCAAAAACCTTTGGGTGCAAGGTCTTCACACGTCCACCGAGGATAGAAGGATAACCTGTAATAGATTCTACCGTTGTTACTGGAATGCCGAGGCTCTCGATAAATTCTTGAGTGCCACCTGTTGAATAAAGCTTTACGCCTTGTTTGTGAAGCGATTTAATTATTTCATCTAAACCATCTTTATGGTAAACTGAAATTAACGCTGATTTAATTTTTTTGGTAGAATTCATTAATACGAATAGCTAAAATATTTAAATTCATCAAATTGAACACCAGTTAACAAATTCAAAAAATATCATTTCGCACATTCTTTCATCCATCAAAAGTAAAAAGAAGATAGTTGCAAAACCATTATTTAAGAGCTTGTTATTTAATTGATTACGAGTGGGAATATTAGATTAAATAACCTAACCTAACTAACTTATAATTAAATAATGTGGCAAAAATAAGAATTTATGAAGACTAATCAACAGATTGTG
>JAYVSA010000435.1:0-2316 GCA_043775765.1 Breznakibacter sp.
ATGTTTTTATTTTACTTCATTTTAATATTTCGGCTAAAGTACTTTCTCAATCCATTGGCCAATAAATTCATCAACAACACAATAAAGATAAGCACCAAAGCGGTACCGTAAGCCATTGGACGAGCGGTTTCAATATTGGTTCCACTCGTTGCCAAAACATAAAGATGGTACGGAAGTGCCATGGCCTGATCGTAAATTGAATGAGGTAAGTTTGGCAAGAAATAGGCCGCCACGGTAAAAAGTATTGGAGCTGTTTCGCCCGAAACTCGGCCAACAGAAAGAATTAAACCCGTAATGATATTTGGAAAAGCCATAGGCAAAATAACACGCTTAATGGTTTGCAGCTTGGTTGCACCAAGAGCATACGAACCTGCCCTAAAACTATTGTCAATAGCCTTTAATGCCTCTTCAGTTGTGCGAATAATCATTGGCAAAACCAATAACCCAAGCGTTAAGGAGCCCGCTAAAATGGAGTCTCCAAAACCAAATGTATTAACAAAGAGCGACATACCAAACAAGCCGAAGACAATAGACGGAATGCTTGATAAATTATTGGTCATTATGCGGATAAACTTAACCAAATAGTTGTCGTGCGCATATTCTTGAATATATATACCCGACATCACACCAATGGGAAAGGCAAATAGAATAGACCCAATTACGAGGTACATAGTACCAACGATGGCTGGTAAAATACCACCTCTAGTCATGCCATCTTCGGGCATTTTGGTAAGAAAATCCCAACTGATAACACTGATGCCGTTATAGACTAGAAATCCTAAAATAAGCACCAATAATCCCACAACCAAAACAGCAAAGAGTCGGAATAACGAAAAAGCTACTATTTCGGATATATGTTTTGATTTATTAATATTCATTAGAAATGTTGTTTATGTGATTTTGCCGAAATAAACTCAACAGAAACACTTATAATTAATGTGATAAAAAACAGTATGGCACCAAGCAGAAACAATGCCTGATAATGTGTTCCACCGTGAGAGGCTTCTCCCAGTTCGGCCGCAATAGTGGCAGGAATGGTTCTCACAGGTTGCAATAGTGAGTGCGGAATAACGGCCGAATTACCAGTAACCATAAGCACTGCCATTGTTTCACCAATAGCTCTACCAATACCCAAAACCGCACCTGTAACAATTCCCGAATACGAATAAGGAAGAACGACACGCCATATTGTTTGCCAATGACTTGCGCCCAATGCGAGCGAATTCTCTTTAATAGACATTGGCACATTGCGAATAGCATCTTCGGCAACCGTTATGATGGTTGGCAACGCCATAATACCCAGAACGATGGAGCCCGCTAATGCTGTTTCTCCTACCGCTAACCCAAATAAATCGCGAATAAATGGAACTATCACTATTAAACCAAAGAAACCATAAACAACTGATGGAATACCAGCCAAGAGTTCAACAATTGGTTTTAATACACTTCTAACTCGGGGGTCGGCCAATTCGGCCAAATAAATAGCCACAGCCAAGCCAAAAGGCAATGCAAAAAGAATAGCAAAAAACGCTACCCAAAGTGTACCAGTAAGTAGTGGAAGCACTCCAAAAAGTGGTGCAGGCTGCGACGTAGGATACCACTTCTTTCCTAAAAAGAAATCGCGCAAATTAATACTGTGGGTATCTAACAGTTTCACGCCTTTACTGGGCGAGTAATAAGTGGATGGATAATAAGTTATAATACCCTTATGCTCGCTTACGATTTTAGTCAAAACTGGCCCCAGATTGGCCATATCTTCGCCCAACTCTTCGTCGGTGGCAAAATTGGATACATCATTGAGATTAAAGAGCTCGATAGCCAAATCATCTCCACCAAGCTCATTCCAATTTGTAACTTTACCATCGAAAACGGCATTCAACTGATCGGGGGTAAGTTTTGAAACAGGATTGCTCCCATTCATCACCACCGACATCCCAGCCTCAACTTCTGGACTTTTAAAAAACCCAAAGCCCTCCTTGAGTAGGAAGACTACAATTAGAATAATAGCCAAAGAGGTGATGCCCGCACTGAGGAGCATCACCTTTTCGATTATTAATTCCAAGTACCTCTTTAAAGTTTTCTTCATTTCTGAATTATATACTTGAATTTAATTATTAGTTTATTGAAATATAGCCAACTGCTTTTACAATTTCTTGTCCTGCTGGACTTAACACATAATCAACAATTCCTTGAACCTTTGCAGCATCTACTTTTGCATAGTAGAAATACAGCGGACGAACAACTGGATAGCTCTTATTTTTTGCATTCTCATAAGATGGAGTTACAAAAGTTTTACCATCAAAAGATACTGCTAAA
>JAYVSA010000436.1:0-7653 GCA_043775765.1 Breznakibacter sp.
ATTAATCGTTCATTTTTAGATAAATACCAAATTGATCTTTATATTGCTGGAAACCCGATTCACCCTCTTACATTCATTAATGGCGTACTTGGTTTAATCAAAAAAAATGGGGTTCGTTGAGATTTTTAAAACATTATAACTAAAATTGCGCCCTCATAAGAAACATTACTTCGACCACAAACAAAATTTTCATTAATGACTTGGCTTAGCTTTATAACCTATTGTGGAACTTTCGTCTTTGCACTTACAGGCGGTTTAAAGGCACGTACGCACAAAATGGATCTCTTTGGTGCTTCGGTATTGGCATTTGTAACGGCTTATGGAGGTGGCACCATACGTGATTTGCTTTTAGGCATTAAACCTGTTAACTGGCTTAACGATTATTTAGCGCTTGGCCTAGTAATTAGTGCACTTTTTATCATTTTTTTACTAAAAACGAATATCGAAAAGTTTAATAAAACCATTTTTATTACCGATGCGCTTGGGCTAGCCATGTTTACAATTGCTGGTATAAAAATTAGTTTGCTTGCTGGTATTGGAGAGATCTACTCAGTTATCATGGGTGTAATAACTGCAACATTTGGGGGACTAATAGCCGATATTCTATGCAATAACATACCCGATTTGCTTCACAACACCGAAATTTATGCCACAGCCTGTTTTATTGGGGGTATGATCTTCGTTATATTATTAAGACTAGGTATCGATTCTGATGTTTGTATGATTTGCTGTGTAACACTAATTGTTGGATTACGATTTTTAACTAAGCGATTGAACATACAACTCCCGCGATTTAAATAGTAGTATATAGCGTCTTTGTGAGACGATATTTTCGTTGTGTGGCACTTTTTTAATCAGCCTCTTTTTTAAGGCGATGGAACAATAAGAAGAACGACTCTGAAATCACTCTTTTTTATATTTCTTAACTTGTAGAATTTCTAGGCTTTTCTATTTTTGCGATATAATTTATACACATAACTTAAAACAGGATTTCTATGGGATTATTTAATTGGGGTGGTGCAAAACCTGAGATTAAGGATGAAAAAGAGGCTTTCTTAGCTATTATTTATGCAGCCATTGCAGCCGACGGTGTTGTTGAACCAGAAGAGATGAACGCTTTAGCTGTAACCCTTGCTAATAAGAAAATCTTTAGAGGCATCGACCTAAAAGATTCATTTAAGCGTATTAGCAAAATTCACAAAGAGAGTGGTACTGTAATGGGC
This sequence comes from Breznakibacter sp., assembly GCA_043775765.1. Classification (GTDB taxonomy): domain Bacteria; phylum Bacteroidota; class Bacteroidia; order Bacteroidales; family Marinilabiliaceae; genus JAGPHP01. The sequence continues at coordinate 1,224 of JAYVSA010000436.1, forward strand.
ATTATTGCAGCATCTGCACCAAAAATTTCAGAAGATTATAAGCTAACTGTTTTTGCTACTGCCGCTGATTTTCTTTTAACCGATGGTCATGTGGCTGGCGCTGAAGAGAAGATGTTGATGGATTTGAAAGATGCTTTAGCTATTTCTGATGCCGTTGCACAAAACATCGTTGACGTTCTTGTAATTAAGAACAAATAACATTTAAAATCAATACAAAAAATAGAAGAAAGGATGCTTTGGCTGTTTGCTAGAGCATCCTTTCTTTTGCGTTTCGTATCCACAAAACGTGCCTAATAACATATATTTTTTGCTCCAAAAAAATTGTAATCTTGACAACTAATGTCTAATTATGCACTGAAATTGAAACGACAATTTCACAGTAAGTTTTGAATATAATTATTAACTATAATTCTTCTTAAACATTACATTAATGGCTATTAACTTCAAAGAATTAGGCTTAGTAAACACAAAAGAGATGTTTGCAAAAGCTACTGCTGGAAAATATGCAGTTCCAGCCTACAACTTCAACAACATGGAGCAAATGCAAGCAATTCTTCAGGCTTGCGTAGAGACAAAATCACCTGTTATTCTTCAAGTTTCTTCGGGCGCACGTAAGTATGCTAACGGTACTTTGTTGCGTAATATGGCAAAAGGCGCCGTAGAATATGTTAAGGAGTTGGGTTATGAAATTCCTGTTGCGCTTCACCTCGACCATGGCGATACGTTTGAAATTTGCAAAGAGTGTATCGACAACGGTTTCTCTTCGGTAATGATTGATGGTTCTCACCACTCTTACGAAGAAAATGTTGCATTAACTAAAAAAGTAGTCGACTATGCTCACGCTCATGGCGTAACAGTAGAAGGCGAACTGGGTGTGTTAGCAGGTGTTGAAGATGACGTGGTTGCCGAACATTCAACGTACACTCGTCCTGAAGAGGTTGAGGACTTTGTTAAACGTACTGGAGTTGATTCGTTGGCTATTTCAATTGGTACATCTCATGGTGCTAATAAATTTACCCCAGCTCAATGTACTCGTAATGCTGATGGCGTTCTTATTCCTCCTCCATTGAAATTTGAAATCTTGGAAGAGATAGAAAAACGTATTCCAGGCTTCCCTATCGTTCTTCATGGTTCGTCTTCTGTTTCAGCAGTAGACGTTTCTATAATTAATAAATTTGGTGGTGCGTTAAAAGATTCAGTAGGTATTCCTGAAGAGCAATTACGCAGAGCAGCACAATCGGCTGTATGTAAAATTAATATCGATTCAGATGGTCGTTTAGCTATGACAGCGGCTATCCGTAAGGCATTTGCAGAAAACCCAGCTGAGTTTGACCCACGCAAATATTTAGGTCCAGCTCGTGATGCATTAAAAGTGCTTTACATGGCTAAAAATAGAAACGTTCTTGGTTCGGCTGAAAAAGCTTAATTGTAGAATAAATAAGTAACAGAAAGCCATCTTCTTAATTGAGGATGGCTTTTTTGTTAGTAACAGGCAAAGCAATTCCTTGAACACCACCTACCCTATACCACAAACAGGGTACTTAAATACCTGTTTTATGGGATTTACGAATCTCACTATTTCCGCAATCTTTGCATTGTAAACATCAATAAATACAAGCGGACACTATGATTTACGATCGTATCAACATTCAAATTATCATCTCCTCATGGCAACCAAATAATGGGAGATATTTATTCACTTAAAACCAGATAGATATAATGGCTAAATTAAACTGTTGGGAATTTAAAAAATGTGGCCGTCAGCCAGGCGGTGAAAATGTTAACAAATTAGGTATTTGTCCGGCGACTCAAGAAAAAAGGGCCAACGGAATTCATGGAGGCAAAAATGGTGGACGCTCGTGTTGGGCTGTACTTGCAACCAATTGTAGTGGGGGTGATGTTGAGGAATCTCGTTATTCACAAAAGCTCAAAGAGTGCATGAATTGTGAGTTTTATAAGGCTACCGTAAAAGAAGAGTACCTAAACGGCACTTACAAAACACCAATGCAAATAACCGCTCTAGTAATTGCCAAATAACAGACTCGCATAAATATTTAAGTTCCGCTTGTAGAGTTTCGAACTGTCATTGAAGCGCAGTTTGCAACACTATCAAAAAATCGTTTTCTGAAGCAAAAATCTTAATTTTATAGTATTTTCTCTAAAAACTGTTTAATCAGACTAAAACTTCTTTTATTTTTTATAATTTCGCATTAAATAACGATGTGGATACTAACTACTCAATTTATTAATTTAAACTACTCGAAATGAATTTTAAAAATCTTTCTTTAATAGTTGCATTTTCTGGTTTGCTTATTGCGCCAGTAATCGTTGCCCAAGAGGTAAAATCAGCTCCAGACGTTGCTGTTGCTAAGCCAGCCGAAGAGTTTAAACCAAGTGGTAAAGCAGAAGGGCGTATTTATGCCGATTTCTCTCGCACTCTGAACCAACCAGAATCGGGCACGCAATACAAATCTTCAGTTAGTGGTTTTGAGTTAAAACGTGCCTATTTCGGTTATAGTTATCAGTTTGCACCAGTTTGGAGTGCGAAGGTATTGTTAGACCTTACCAACGATGAGCCTAACATTGATAGAGGTGTATACGTGAAAAATGCTTTTGTTCAGTATAAAAAGGGTTCATTAACAGGTACTTTTGGTATTCACGATACTCAGAACTTCAAATATTTTGATAAAATATTTGGCAAAAGATATTTACAAAATCCTTACTACGACCAATTTAAGTACTATACCAGTGCCGATTTAGGTGCAAGTGCAGAGTACACTTTGGGGGATTACACTGTTGATTTAAGCGTGTATAATGGCGAGGGTTTCCGTAGAGCACAATCAGACAACGGTTACCGAACTGGTTTAGGCATTACAGGTAAGTTTGTAGATAAGAAGTTAACAGCTCGTCTGTTTGCCGATTATTTGAGCAAAGAGTACCAACAAAGTTCAATAGAAGCATTTTTATCGTATCAAGTGGCCGATAAATTTACCGTAGGGGTGGATGCAATTTTTCAGTATCATCCCGATTATTCTAAAATTACAAATACCATCTCTCTAAGTTCAGATGGAAAAACGGTTGGAAAAACGACTTATTCAGAGTTATTTGCGCGTGATAAAAACCATTACGGAGGTACTATTTTTGCAACGTATTATATCAATAAAACATGGAACGTGTTTGGCCGCTTTGATTACTCTAAAGCAACATCATTCACCGATAGTAATTCTTATGCAAAAAACAACTTCTTAACTGGTAATCAGGTAATTGCAGGTATTGAGTATGTTTATTCTAAAAACTTGCGCTTTGCCGCCGACTATCAAGGGTTAAACTCCGATTTAGGGGGTGTAACAGGCGAAATTGTTAGTAAAGCTTTTGTACACGTAGATGTGGCTTTTTAATTAAAAACATCGGATGTTAATAAAAGGGCAGGCCAATTGGTTTGCCCTTTTTTGTTGGGGTGGGTTGAGTTTAAGGAATAATATTTTTGTAATTCTATTTGCAAGCCTATTTTCAAATGCAATTTGTGTTAGATATCAACACGTTAGAGTGATTATTTAACACAAATTTTAATTCAACAAGTGTATATTTTTGTATCTTTAGTTAACAAACCTTAACAAATAACGATTATGAAAAATGTACTAGTCCCAGCCAATCAGACACACGAAATGATTAATACGCTTAGGTATGCTGTAAGTTTGGGCGTAAAAAACAGTTCGAAGTTATTTTTTTTAGTCGCTAGCAATGATCGTATGGATGCGGTTCAGTATGTTAATGACGTGTATCACTCACTAGGATTAACGGCAGATGACTCTCACTGTGAGATTATTGTGGAAAACCAACAGATAGACAACGAGCAAATTAAAAAAGCTACAATTGATAATAAAATTGACTTGGTTTTAATAGGAGCTAACCAAGACGCTCATAATATTTCTTTTTTTGGAACACAAATTTCCCATCTAATTTCGTCATTGAGTTGTTCGGTGTTGTCTATTCCTTACGGCTATAACAATTTGCAATTGAATAGAATAGGCTATGCAACTGAGTTAGACGATTTTCATGCGAGAGTAAAAGATATTGTGCCATTTGCACGCTTATTTGGAGCGAGTATAGAGGCATGCCATGTATATCCGGTATTTCCGCAAAAAGTTAATGTTTTAAAGTACGATATTAAACATGCTTTAATGCAGGTTCGTAGCGAAAATAACTTTGACAAGATTGATCTTCATTTTATAAAAACGCCATTTAATAATGAGCCAGTGCGGGGAATACGTGAATTTATCAATTTGTACAAACCCGATATGCTTGTAATGTTTCATAGACCAAGAGTGGTTTTTGATACAATAACCATGGATCAGAGTGCCACCGAAGCGGTTGTTAAACTTAGTCCCATACCTATTTTAGCAATAAATAGCGCTACAAATTGTATTCTTCCCTAAACCATTATATCTTCGCTGAAATTTTAATGAAGATACAATGCGTTACATTTTAAAGATTACCCTAAAACCGACAATGATGCTTCTAATAGCCCTGTTATTGGTTAATTGTGCTTCGAGTCGCAACGGACACAAGAAATACAAATCCGTACCTTGTCCATGTGAGTCAGAAGGCCGTAGATAATGTTTTCTTCTGTTCGTTTTTAAATTCGTATTGATAGCGTTTATGAATCTTTCAAAATATTTATTGCCCCGATATTACAAATTGATTGGGCTTTTACTGGTGGTGGTGAGCCTTATAATGGCTGTTGATAGGTTTTATTTTGGCCACAAATACCATTTTCTCAAGTGGAAGGTTTTTTCTTTTTATTCCGAGTTTTTATTTACACGCACCTTTACTTTTACACGAAATAATCAGGGCGAAGAGGTGGTGGCACTTTTGGCCATTATTGGGTTAGCATTAATTGCTTTTTCAAAAGAGAAGATAGAGAATGAACAGGTTAATTTGCTCCGCTTTAAAGCACTTGTAATCTCCTTTATTATAAATATTCTGACCACCATTTTGGGTACTATTTTCTTGCACGGATTGGGCTATTTCTACTTTCTCTCCGTGTTGTTGGTTATTCCATTGGCAATGTATTATTCCATCTTTCAACTCTTTTTTTGGAGGAGTGTGTCAATAAAATTGGATAATTAGAGTCGACAATCGGGATTAAAAAGATCTCAGCATTCGAGTGTTGCCTAGCGTGAGGGGCAAAGCGTGAAACCCCACAGCGCTTTGGTGGAGCTTGTCGGAACCAATGTGCGAGGAGTTGAAGCGGCGACCCGACGGCAGGGGCAATGAATAGATGATTTGAAAACCAGCCAGCTTGCTGAAATAGCCATGAATAGCCCCTGACGGCACGCCCAAATTTTAAACATTTTTGACTAACTTGTGTTTCCTTTTTTATTTGACGTAAAATGATTTATTCGCCACAGGTTTACCGCATTGCCGACGAGCCTCAAAAGCCGTTTTTGGATGCCACCGAAATTTGGGATATACTCCATTCAACCAATCCAGCAGATGAAGAAGTGCGCGCCGTTATTGCCAAGGCGCTCGATAAAAATAGGCTCTCGTTGCAAGAAACGGCAATTCTCTTAAAGGCCGATTCTCCTGAGCTTATTGCCGAAATTAAACGTGCTGCAACCGAACTCAAAGAGCGGGTTTATGGCAAACGGATTGTACTTTTTGCACCACTTTATATTGGAAATCTGTGTACCAATAATTGTACATATTGCGGTTTTAGAAATAGTAACACAAAGCAAAAACGTGTAACGCTTAATGAGCAAGAGCTTATTGATGAGGTGCTTGCACTTGAGAAGACTGGGCACAAACGGTTAATTCTGGTTTATGGCGAACATCCTAAATATACACCCGAATTTATTGCCGAATCGGTAAAAACGGTTTATGGTGTTCGATTTGAGAACGGTGAAATTCGAAGGGTGAACATCAACGCGGCACCTCTTACGGTGGAGGGTTTTAGAACGGTGAAGGAGGCGGGTATTGGTACGTTTCAAATTTTTCAGGAAACATACCATCAAGAAGCGTATGCAAAGGTGCATTTATCGGGACAAAAAGCTGATTACAACTGGCGCCTTACCGCTCTCGACCGCGCACAAGATGCTGGTATTGAAGATGTTGGCATAGGTGCATTGATGGGATTATACGATTGGCGGTTTGAGGTGATGGGACTGGTGCGTCATGTAAATCACCTCGAAGCGGTTTATAATGTGGGGCCACATACCATCTCATTTCCGCGCATTCAGTCGGCTTCTGGCAATCGGGTGGATTCGCAATACTCTGTTTCAGACGATGATTTTACTCGCCTTGTGGCTATTTTGCGCTTGGCGGTTCCGTACACGGGGCTCATTCTTACTGCTCGCGAACCAGCTCACGTGCGCGATGAGGTATTGCAGTATGGGGTGTCGCAAATAGATGGTGGCACGAATATCGTTAT
>JAYVSA010000437.1:0-5533 GCA_043775765.1 Breznakibacter sp.
TAAACGTTTTAAGGTCAAGAGCTTCGAGTGATTCAAAATCATAATCACCCTTTTCATCTTTTGGCGTTTCTTCTCGGTTGACAAAATAGTTGTCGAGCGATAAATTGAGCGGTTTCATGCCTGCAACCATGAGTTGTATGGCCAAACGCTTACTGAACGTGGTTTTTCCGCTCGAACTTGGGCCACTGATAAGGACTAACTTAACTCCTCCTTTGCTCTTAATGGAATCGGCAATTTGGGAGATTTTTTTCTCGTGTAATGCTTCAGAAATTTTTATTAGATTATCGGCTCTTCCATTGACGAATTTGCTGTTAAGATCGCCAACGGTCATTACTTCCAAAATTTTATTCCACTCAATAAACTCTTGAAAAACCTCGTACATTCGTTTTTGCTCGCTAACCTGTCTAATCTCAGAAGGATTGGACAGATTGGGCAAAAGGAGTAACATACCTTTATCGTAGAATTTTATTAAGTCGAACATAGCCAAGTAGCCCGTAGATGGCACCATAGCACCATAAAAGCTGTTGATGCAATCGTCTAACTGAAAGTATTCACTATAGTTTTGACCACGAATTTGTAAAAGGGGCACTTTATCGGCAAGTCCCTCTTTAGTAAAGAGTTCCGACACAATATTGGTGTCTGCTTCAAACTTAGTAAACGGAATATCTTGCTTGATAATTAGACGCATCTGTTCGCCAATTAGCAACACATTTTCAATGGTAAGCTGATGCGATATATTTTCAATTTGGCAGTAAATACCATTTGAAACGGAATGTTTTACGCGTAATTTTCCCTCTGGAAAAATGTCTTTAACCGCCTTGTAAAGCACAAAAAGTAGCCCTCTCACATACATTCTCATCCCATCGTGGTTGGTCATGTCGAAGAAGCAGATTGTTTTAGGTCGATAAACCTCATAAGCCATTTCACGCACTTGGTTATTTACCAAGGCGCCTAATACTCTATTGGGCATATTAATACCAAACGACTCGGCAATTTGAAACATATTGGCCCCTTTGGGAAATATCTTATAACTATTGGTGTTTACACACTTTATATCAACAAATTTATCCATTTGTAATTGTAGATTATGACTTTAATTCTTCTTTTAAATAGTGCGCTGTGAAGCTTTTCTTGTTTTTTGCAACCGTTTCTGGTGTTCCTTCGCAAACAATGGTTCCGCCCTTTGAGCCACCTTCTGGGCCAATATCAATAACCCAGTCCGACACTTTTACAACATCTAAATTGTGTTCAATAACCAGTACCGTATTTCCTTTATCAACCAATCGTTGCAGTACTTCTAGCAATACTCGGATATCTTCAAAATGAAGTCCCGTGGTGGGTTCATCGAGAATATAAATGGTTTTGCCCGTGTCTTTTTTTGCTAGTTCCGAGGCCAATTTTACACGCTGAGCCTCACCGCCCGAGAGGGTTGTAGACGATTGTCCGAGAGTAATGTAGCCCAATCCAACCTCGTCGAGCATTTTTATTTTATGAGCGATGTGTGGATGGTGCTCAAAGAAATGAGATGCATCACTGATGGTCATTGCCAAGACATCGGAGATAGATTTTCCTCTAAAACGAACCTCTAGCGTCTCGCGGTTATAGCGTTTACCAAAACAGTCGGGACATTGCACCAATACATCGGGCAAAAAATTCATCGTAATTACTTGTTGCCCACCACCTTTGCAGGTTTCACAGCGTCCTCCCGATACGTTGAAGGAGAAACGACCAGCTTTGTAGTTTCGGATTTTCGATTCGGGTAACTCGGCGTAAAGTTTTCTTATCTCATCAAATATTTTGGTGTAAGTAGCTGGGTTTGAGCGGGGTGTGCGACCAATAGGAGACTGATCGACATCAACCACCTTATCCAAATAATCGAGTCCTTCTACTGATTTATACTCCAAAGGATCTTTGAGCGAATGGTAAACGAACTGATTTAAGATGGGGTAGAGCGTTTCGTTGATGAGTGTAGATTTTCCGCTGCCCGATACGCCCGTTACCGAAATTAGTTTGCCAAGTGGAACATTGAGTGTAACGCCCTTTAAGTTATTGCCACGTGCTTCCTTGATGGTGAGCATTTTACCATTGCCTTCGCGTCGGATTTTTGGTATTTCAATCTTGCGTTTACCTGTTAAATAGTCGGCTGTGAGAGTATCCGAAGCCATCACTTGTGCGGGAGTGCCTTGCGCAACAATTCGTCCACCATGAACACCAGCGCCAGGGCCAATATCGATGAGGTGATCTGAAGCAATCATCATATCTTTATCGTGCTCAACCACTAAAACCGAATTGCCATTGTTGCGAAGGTTTTGTAACGATGTGATTAGCTTGTGGTTATCGCGTTGATGCAAGCCAATACTGGGCTCGTCTAAAATATAAAGTACATTGATAAGTTGAGAGCCAATTTGTGTTGCCAAACGGATGCGCTGACTCTCGCCACCCGACAGAGTGCGAGCACTGCGGTTGAGAGCGAGATAATTTAAGCCAACTGCCACCATGAATCCGAGCCGATCTTTTATTTCTTTCACAATCTCTTTGGCAATGGTGTTTTGACGTTCAGAAAGTCGGGTGTCGAGGTCTCGGAACCAGAATTCGAGTTGCTCTAAATCCATTTTTGAGAGCTCGGCAATATTTTTATTGTCGATGCGGAAATGGAGCGACTCTTTGGTTAGTCTATCGCCATTGCATTCATCGCACACAATCTCTTTAATGAATTGATTTGACCATTTTTTTGCGCCTTCAGATGCTTCCGACTCTTGCATCATCATCATATATTCTAAAACGCCATCGTACGTTCTTACGGCAGAAGGAGAATAGCCATGAGGTAAGTCTTTGAGCACTAGTGTTTCCGTGGTGCCATGCAGGATGGTATCCATCACATCGTTAGGGATTTTGGAAATGGGTGTTTTAAGCGTTAAGCCATTCTCCTCCAAAATAGCCGCAATTTGAAAGAATACAATATTGGCACGCTCCTTTCCCAGTGGTGCAATACCACCGCCTGCAATAGAGAGTTTTTTATCGGGAATAACCTTTTCGAGGTCTATTAAATCAGTAGATCCGAGGCCTTTACATTTAGAACAAGCTCCTTGTGGCGAGTTGAACGAGAAGGAGTGTGGCGCAGGTTCTTGGTATGAGATGCCCGAAGTTGGACACATCAGATGTCTACTAAAAAACTTTGGAGTAGTGCCCTCTTCGGGTGATATAATCATTAGAACTCCACCACCGTGCTTCATTGCTAGTTTGAGCGAGTCGGAAAGGCGTTTGTTCTCTTTTTCGGTTACTTTAAGCTTGTCTATAACAATTTCGATGGAGTGATTTTTGAACCGATCTAGCTTCATGCCATTGGTTATTTCGGCAATCTCGCCATCGACACGTACATTTAGAAATCCTTTTTTACGAAGTGTTTCAAAGAGTTCTTTATAGTGCCCTTTTCTGTTATTTACAACGGGTGCTAATACGTAAATGGGCTTGTTGTTGAAATACTCAACTATTTGAATTGCAATTTTCTCGTCGGTGTATTTTACCATTTTCTCACCCGTTACATACGAATAAGCGTCGCCAGCTCGTGCAAAGAGGAGGCGTAGGAAATCGTATATTTCGGTAACTGTTCCAACGGTGCTTCGTGGGTTGCGGTTGGTGGTTTTTTGTTCGATGGAGATAACCGGACTTAGGCCGTTGATGTAGTCTACGTCGGGGCGTTCGAGGTTGCCCAAAAACTGACGTGCATAAGCTGAAAAGGTTTCGATGTAACGTCGTTGTCCTTCGGCATAAATGGTGTCGAAGGCCAATGACGATTTTCCACTACCACTAAGTCCCGTAATTACAACGAGCTGGTCTCGAGGAATAGAGATGTCTATGTTTTTGAGGTTATGCACCCTTGCACCACACACATCTATGCTATCCAGCTGACTATTAGTCTCTTGCTCCACAACTTTCTCCTTGGCCATTTTTTACAATACTTCTTCGTTCAAATATATATAAAATGTAAAGAAGTTGTAGTGAAAAAAGTTCAAAGAAGTGCGATGATTCAATAGAGGTTTATGGGTATTTGGTGCTTTTCCCACATTGGGTTTAGCGGGAATGGATGAGATATTGATGTGGGACGGTTAAACTTGGCAGGGTGAGGGATAGAGTGGATAGCCCGGAGTGAGGAACGAGCGAGGACTATGAGCGAAAGCCCGACAGAAAGCGCGAGGATAGAGCTTTCTGAAGATTCTTATAGGACTCGAGAGGCTGAGAATGCGCTTTGTGGCACCTCCAAAAACAGATGACGAAAGAATATATGTCGTTGTTCTGGCATATTGAGTACATGAAGAAGGCTCTGATTTATTCTGGGGAGTTGTTTTATTCGGCCATTAATGCAAGTTAAGGAGCTGTTTTTTAATTTTGGATAGTAAAATTTCTCTTATAATTGGTTTGCCAATAAAATCGACACAGCCACATTCGAGGGCTTTGATTTTATCTACTTCGGTAGAAAATGCCGTTTGGGCAATGATTGGTAAATTGGGTCTGAATTTTTTTATTTGTTTGGTAGCTTCAAAGCCATCCATTTTTGGCATTTTTAAATCCATGAGCACTAAATCGATATGCGGGTTTGATTTGCATATATCAATAGCATCTAATCCATTTTTTGCCCAAATAATGTTTAGGCCTATTTCTGAGAATATTTCTTCCAGCAGCAGGAAGTTCGATTCAGTGTCTTCAGCAACTAAAAGTGTTTTAAATTTATCAGGTTCGTTGTAAAAACTATTTGTTGGTTTCTCATGTAATTGGCTCTGAGTAGTTTTTTTATATGGAATTGTAAAGGTGAATACCGAACCTTTATCTAATTCGGAAGTTAGCCAAATTTGACCTCCCAGCAATTCGACATAAGCTTTTGATATGGAAAGTCCTAACCCGGAACCTCCAAATTGACGGCACGATGTAGTTTCAACCTGACGAAATCGTTTGAATATTTCGTTGTGCATTTCAGTGGGAATACCGATGCCCGTATCTTCAACGTAAAATTCGATATTGTTTTCTTTCAAATGATACCCAAAATTTACGGTTCCCTTGCTGGTAAATTTAAGGGCGTTGCCAATTAGGTTTGTGAGAATCTCGGTTAGTTTTATTTCATCGGTAATAATAAGGGCTTCTTTATCGGGCAACGTTGTTTTTAGATTGAGAAACACATCTTGTATCTTTGCTTTTAATTTAAATTGTTCGTTTAGGAGATTGCAAATTTTATTGAGGTTCGTCTCGGTTTCATTTATTTGCACCTGTCCGGCCTCAATGGTGGCAATGCTAACAATATCGTTAATAATGGCGAGCAGTTGATTGCTACTTTGGATAATTATTTCGGTGAAATAATTGCATTTTTCGGGCAGTAAATCAGGGTTTTTAAGAGCCATAGAAAAGCCAACTATAGCGTTCATCGGGGTTCTAATTTCATGCGATATGTTATGTAAAAATGCCGTTTTTAGATTATCGCTTTCTTCCGCTTTTTCTTTAGCAGTAATCAAATCGTCCATCATTTTTTTATTATAGGTAATAT
>JAYVSA010000438.1:0-6692 GCA_043775765.1 Breznakibacter sp.
TCACTGATTTTAAAATATTCAACAAATCGGTAAATACTTATGGAAATAAACAGCCATTAGAATGTGTCATAGACAAAGCAGAAAATATCGAAATATCACAAAGAGATAATGTCTTTGCTTTCGAAATGGCAGTATTAGATTATCGTTATCCTGAAAAAAACGAATATCAATACAAATTAGAAGGATTTGACAAAGAATGGAACTCAACTACCGCAGACAACAGAACAATTACCTATACAAACCTAGAAGGTGGCAAATACCTATTTAAATACAAAGGTTGTAACAGTGACGGTATTTGGGATAGCGAAATAAGAGAAGTAAAAATTACAATTTCACCCCTTTTCTATAATACTTGGTGGTTTAGAGTACTGCTTTTACTCATTATTATCTCAACGATTTACCTAATTGTAAATCAAAAAATAAACAAACTCAAAAAAGAGATTAAAAAGAAACATACAGATCAAAACATACAAAAACTAATTGACGATAAAGCTGAAATAGCTATACTTTATAACGAGTTGGAATGTGACTTAGATGAAAAAATCAAAGAACTTGCAACAGTAAAGTTGTATATGCAAAACAAAGATGAGAATCTTGTTAAATTAAGAGCTGAACTGAAAGAGCTGTTAGAACAAGTAAAAACAACCGTTAAGCCACAAGTCGTTACCATAATTAAAAACATTGATCAGGAACTAAAACAAAAAAATGGATGGGATGCCTTTAAAGAGAATCTCGATGTTTTACAAAACGATTTCATAAAACGAATTGCAGATAATTTTCCTAAATTAACGCAGAAAGATTTAATTGTTTGTGCATATATCCGAATGGCGAAAACAAATAAAGACATTGCTAATCATTTAAATATTTCACTTCAAAGCGTTGAGATGGCAAGATATCGAATACGCAAGAAAATGGATTTAGATGCAAAAATAACTTTAAACGACTTTCTTGCCAGATTTTAAATAATAGAGCTTTCACTTTTCCTTAAATATGGTAATTGGGTACTGATTTGATGTGAAAAATTGATATTCTGAACAGTTTTTATTGCATTAAGCAAGAAGTAGCATAAAAAATAGGCGCCTCAACAGAAGCGCCTATTTTAATATATCTGATGAAGAAAAATTACATATTCATACCACCACAAACATGAATCACTTGTCCTGTAACATACGAAGACAAGTCAGAACCCAAGAAAACACAAACATCGGCAACATCTTCTGGCTTACCGCCTCTTCTTAAAGGGATTTGAGCTTCCCACTGTTTTTTTACATCTTCAGGAAGCACATGCGTCATTTCAGTAATAATAAAACCTGGAGCAATAGCATTACTTCTAACACCTCTTGAGCCCAGTTCTTTAGCAATAGATTTTGTAAAACCAATCATCCCCGCTTTTGACGCAGAATAATTTGATTGTCCAGCGTTTCCGCTCACTCCTACAACAGAACTCATATTGATAATAGAACCACTTTTTTGTTTTAACATCGTACCTTGAACAGCCTTTGTGAAATTAAAACAAGACTTAAGATTTACATTAATAACAGCATCCCATTGCTCTTCAGTCATACGCATTAAAAGCGTATCTTTAGTAATCCCAGCATTATTAATTAATATATCAACTCGACCAAAATCTTTAACTATCTCTTCAACCACTGTTTGAGTTTCTGAAAAATTGGCAGCATTTGACGCATATCCTTTTGCTTTTACACCAAAGGCAGAAAGCTCCTTTTCGGTTGCTAGTGCGGCTTCATTAATAGCCAAATCAGTAAACGCAACATTACATCCTTGAGCAGCAAATTTCAACGCAATTGCTTTTCCTATACCACGAGCAGCACCTGTGATAATCGCTGTTTTTCCTTCTAATAATTTCATTTGAAAATAAATTTGATGGTTTATATTCTCCTACGTGTTGATTTCTATTACACATAAAAATCTAAAATCGAATGCGAAGTTAGAAATAATTTTCACATTTTATTTATTAGAATAGCAATTTAGCAATCCTTGAGATATTCAAAAACCGGGAATAAGACTAAAGCCCTAATGCTTTTTTCATTGCAATACCCAATTCTGCAGGAGAAACAACGACATGAACACCACACTCTTTCATTATTTTCATTTTTGCTTCGGCGGTATCATCAGCTCCACCAATTATTGCGCCCGCGTGCCCCATACGTCTTCCTTTTGGCGCAGTCTGACCCGCAATAAATCCTACAACGGGTTTTGTTCCGAACTCTTTTATCCAACGAGCTGCATCGGTTTCCATAGAGCCGCCAATTTCACCAATCATGATAATGCCTTGGGTATCAGGGTCATTCATCAATAGTTCTACGGCTTCCTTGGTTGTTGTTCCGATAATAGGATCACCACCGATTCCAATACAGGTACTTTGTCCAAGTCCAACCTTTGTTAATTGATCTACAGCCTCATACGTCAATGTCCCTGATCTGGAGACAACACCAATTGTACCCTTATTATGAATAAATGCAGGCATGATGCCAACTTTAGCTTCACCTGGAGTCATGAGACCTGGACAATTTGGGCCAATAAGACGACTGGATTTACCCTGCATAAACGCCTTCACTTTAATCATATCAGAGGTTGGAATACCTTCTGTAATGGCAATAATAACAGGAATATCAGCATCCACCGCTTCTATTATTGCATCAGCAGCAAACGCTGGCGGAACAAAAATGATAGACACATTTGCACAAGTCCTTTCAACCGCCTCTTTTACCGTATTAAAAACAGGTAAATTCAAATGCGTTGAACCACCCTTTCCTGGAGTAACACCACCAACAACGACAGTTCCATAATCGACCATTTGTTGGGCATGAAATGAACCTTCACTACCAGTGAATCCTTGAACTATCACGCGAGAATTTTTATCGACTAATACACTCATAAATTATATTTTTTAAAGCCATTCGAACATTAGAACACCAAAGAATGATTATAGTTTGACGCATTGTGAAAGTAATTAATATTTTTTATTATTAAACAAAAAGTGATTCATAAGTAATAAACAAAAACAAATGAGGCATTGATATTAATTTTAATACGTTTAAACAGTTTCGTTACTTAAATATTATCTTTCATCAAAAAAACATGACATTTATCACAATAAATTCTAATGCCCTATTGATTCTTTCATCAAAATAAACCAACTTTGGTAACAAACAATAATTAATCTCTTTATATGATGCGTAAAACAATATTACTGGCACTTTTCATGTGCCTTTTCATTAGACCAGGAAATGCTCAGGGTGATAAATTTAAGGCACTATTTATTTTCAATTTCACAAAGTATATTGAGTGGAGTGGCGAGTATAAAAATGGTGACTTTGTTATAGCGGTATTGGGCAGTAGCGATGTTTTTTCATCGCTACAAACTATTGCACAAACCAAATCGGTTGGAAGTCAGCCGATAAAAGTAGTTAAAATCAATTCTACTGGTGAAGCCATGAAGTGCAATATGATATACATAACCCCATCTAAAAGTGCCACAATAGATGACGTAGTTTCAAAATTCAAAGACACTTCAACACTGATAGTCACAGATGCACCAAACGCCTGCACCAAGGGAGCTTGTATAAACCTTGTTTTGGTAGATGGAAAACAGAAATTTGAAATATCGAAAGCAAATGTACAAAAGCAGAGCTTAAAAATGAGTGCTGGTCTATTAAACTTAGGAATAGCTCTTTAACAAAGAGACGACACCTGCAACACAATTTTATTAAACCATTATTTTAAATTTTTATATGAAAATTATATATACACTATTTATATCAATAATGTTAATGAGCCTAGGCAACTCGCTCATTGCGCAGGAAACTTACAATGTTTCCAAAATGAAGAAGTCGCAAATTTTAAAACTAAACTATGAGCAATTATCAAACTTTAGTTTAGAAGACTTAATGATGTTAGCAGACAAAATGGGTATTTCTACTGATGAATTACTGCAACAAGCTATTGTTTCTGCATCACGATCAGAAGAATCGCTTATAGATGCACCACTTGGTGCAGCTGTTTTAACTGGCGATCAAATACGCAAAGCAGGAGTAACCTCAATTCCGGAAGCCCTTCGTCTTTGCCCTGGGGTCATTGTTCGAGAGCAAACGCCAGGTGTATATGATGTTCACGTGAGAGGTTTTGATGCCGTTGACCCAAATGGTATGATTAACTGGACTGCTAACATGAGCACTCTCGTAATGATTAACAATAGAATTGTATTTAACGAATACCAAGGAAATATATCTTGGGAATTGCAACAAGTAACTATTGACGACATTGAGCGTATCGAAATAGTGAGAGGGCCTGCTGCTGCTCTTTACGGCCCTAATGCCGTGACAGGTGTTATAAACATATTCACGAAAAGTCCCGACAGAAAATCAGGGTTGCAAGTTGGAACCTACTCACAAGCTGGAAATCAAAAAACGGCTATTATAGGTGCTTCCGTTGCATATAATACAGAGTCTCCTTTCTCTATTCGGGTTTCGGGGCAATACGAAACACGTGACCGCTACCACACAGACTATTATTTAATGGGAAAACAAATGGTTGACCGCAACGGTGTTCCACTTCCAAAGGATGCTTCTGGAAATCAAACATATCAGCGACTTGGCTTTGTAGATAATATTTACGAAGAGGCTAACACTGGTTCTGGGAGTGCTATTTTAGACCCTTCGACAGGTTTAAATATGGCAGGCTTTAGAAACGTTGTGGGAGGTTCCATTATTGATGCCAATTATATGGCAGCGCAAAAAGCGGGTTGGAACTACAACACAAATGAACGCTATCCAGATCCCGATAACTCCATTAAGAAATACGGTGCTAGCACCCATATTAAATATGAAAAAAACGACCTCAACATTGATTTATTGGGCGGATACAACCAAGCAACGGTATTGAAGGCATTTTCGCCGAACAACTACTTTGCACTAAGTAGCGAGCCCGACGACAATGCATTTGCACAATTGAACTTGGTATACAAAAACTTAACTGTTGAAGCAGATAATAATTTCGGAAAACTCAGAACAAATGGTTCGGGCGACATCTTATCAAACACCTACAATGTATGGAATTTTGATGCCATTTATAACTGGCAATTGACTAAAAGCATAAACTTAAAACCAGGTGTATCTTATAGAACTTCTGGATATTCGAGCAGATTACTAGGCAGCACAGGTTGGGATTACACAAACATGGTATCTACGTCAAAATTTGGAGAAAGACGCAATTCTATGATGAGTGCATACTTAAGAGGCGAATTGAAACTAGGTAAATCACGCTTGATTTTAGCGTTAAGAGCAGACAAGTTTGAATATCCAAACAAAACAACCTTATCTCCTCAAGCAATTTACACGTATAAAGCTACTGAAAATTTACTACTAAGAGCCTCTGCTGGTAGAGCTTACCGCTCACCATTTATGATAAATCTTTTTACCGATTTTACAGTAACTTATCCAGGATACACGCCAGCACTAGGTCCTCTTCAAGCAATTACAAATACGAACTATAATATCACCTATACTGGAACTGAGAGTCTTCATGTGGATAAAAACGGTGATAAGGTAAAACCTAATTACGAATTGATGAACACTGATGAAGCAGAAATTGGAGCTAGATATAAATTTAACGATGCAATATCTTTTGATGGCGAGGTTTTCATACAACAAACACATAATATCGATGTTTTTTCTCAGGTAAATCTGAGTACGAACCCCAATTTAACTGGATTAACCCCTGCGCAAATTGGAGCTGCAATTATAGGAAATGGAAAAAAACTTGATGTTAACAAAGGAATTTCATTAATAGATACCAAAGTTAATCCTGTGATGATTGGCTCTACTGTTTCAATTTCGGGGCAACCAATTAAAAACTTTGACTACAATATTTTTGTAACAGTTCAAAAAACCGAAATTAAAGATTACTATGTAAATGACAAAGCTGGTTATATTAGAACAGATACAACAACGAGTTTCAAACATGAAGCAACCCCATCCTACTATGGTGGTTTTAACCTAAACTATACCCTTTACACTAAATGGAAATTTAACGTAAATGGGTACCTATATGGTAAGCAAACATTAAAAATGGGTACAGGTTTAGAACAAATTGTTGAAACAGTAGATGCAAACCTTTTACTGAACGCTACTTTAAGCTACTACATTAAACCAGAAATAGGCTTTTTTATCTCGGCTAAAAACTTTGCAACAAAGCCTGCACGTCAGTATGCTATCACCGATCAAATTGGTGCGACCTATTTAGTAGGTGTTAATATTGATTTATAGCAATTAATTTCAGTATTTATGCTTTTTTAACAGCCATTCGTCAAAATTTTGACGAATGGCTGTTTTTTATTGACAAAAACATGCAATCTTTGTATTGTTGATTGTTTGCATCTATTTTCTTAAACAAAACAAGCATGTCAACTCAGAGAAATGTGTGAAATTATGTTGGTAATAATCTGAAAAATTAAAATTATGAAAACCTCCCTAAAACAGAATGCCCTATTTGTATTAATTGTTATGCTTATTGCTATTACATTCGCTCAAGAGGTAAATGCGACAAAAAAGAAGTACCAAGACTTAACAAATACTGAAATTACACGTCTAAACATCGAAGATCTTGCTGCTTTAGATTTTACAAGCTTGATTGCACTCTCCGACCGATTCACTTACCCTTCACCACAAGTG
>JAYVSA010000439.1:0-3136 GCA_043775765.1 Breznakibacter sp.
TTTTAACCAACAAGCGTGGGGCAATTTACTCGAAGAGGAGCGCACTAGTCGCCAACCTCGTTATTTGGGCGAAAAGCGAATGTTGCAGCAAGCTCTTAACATACAAGAGGCGCATAACGATAATTTATCAACTCACGCTTTTGCCGATGGTTACTGGGCAATGTTCGATTATAACCGTGGAATGGCTACAGAGCAAGAGTATTCAGGTGTGATGGATATTTGTAGGATACCTAAGTTTAGCTACTACTTTTTTAAAAGTCAGCGCGCCGTTTCACCCAATAATAAGTTTGAGCAACCAGTTCTATTTATCGCCTCTTATTGGCAACCAAATATCAGTAACAGTGTTCGAGTATTTAGCAATTGCGAGGAGGTTGAACTCTTTGTAGATGGAGAATCGGTTGGCCGTCAAAAGCCCGAGATCACTGCACTCTCAAACAACTTAAAGCATCCTCCATTTACTTTTAATGTAGTTTGCACAAAACCAGGCTCGGTAAAAGGGGTGGGGTATATCGATGGTAAAATGGCTACCGTTTGTGTGGTAAACACTCCATCGGTACCTAAAAGAATAGCATTGCAAGTTGATGAAAGCGGGAAAGCAGCAACTACTAATGATGTTTTGTTGGTGTACGCAACCATTGTCGATGCTAATGGCAACACGATAAATGATGCGAGCAGCGATATGACCTTTACGGTTGAAGGCGCTCAGTTAATGAGTCCTGTAACTGTTAAGGCTGAGGCGGGTGTTGCCACTGCCGTGATACGAACGGGGGATAGTAAGGGCACTGTAAAAATAACAGCCTCGATGGCTGGCTTAGAAATAGGAATAATTCAATTTTAATAAATACGAACTCTAATAACACTAACAATTAAAGAAACAATTATGGACTGTAAAGCCTCAAATCTTCGATTGTCCGCAATATTTTTAATATTGTGTTTGACACTGATTGGATGGGATACGCCGCTGTTTGCTCAACAAACCAATGAGCGAAACGTGACGGGAACTATCGTCGATGAAAACAAAGAATCTATGGTTGGTGTTACCGTTATGGTAGCAGGCACAACCCTTGTCACAATTACCGATTTAGATGGTAAGTTTAACCTAAAAGTGCCTGAAAGTACTAAGGAGTTGCAACTATCTTTTATTGGTTATCAAATTGCTCTTGTTCCTATTCAAGGGAACAATGAACTTGCATTTCAGATGGTTCCTGAATTTACAACCTTAAACGACGTGGTTGTTATTGGTTACGGTACGCAACGCAAAGGCGACTTAACGGGATCGATAACCAATGTAAACAGCAAAGATTTTAACCAAGGTATGATAAGCTCGCCTGAGCAGTTGATTAGCGGCAAAGTGGCTGGCGTTCAAATCATGTCAAACAGTGGTTCGCCAAATGCGGGTAGCTCAATTCGTATTCGTGGTGGCGCTTCGTTAAATGCAAGTAACGATCCGTTGATTGTATTAGATGGTGTGCCTCTAGAAATTGGCGGTATCAGCGGTAACGATAAAAACTTTCTTAGTCTGATAAATCCTAACGATATTGAGAGTATGACTATCTTGAAAGATGCCTCATCTACTGCTATTTATGGTTCAAGGGCATCAAACGGTGTTATACTTATTACTACGAAAAAAGGGTCGAAGGATAGTAAAACCATCATTAACTTTACCTCCACAAACTCGGTGCAAGTGCACTCTAAGTTAGCCGATATGCTTTCGCAAGAGGAGTTTACCAATGTGGTAAATGCCAATGGCACCACCGCTCAGAAATCATTACTCGGTACCTCGTCTACCAATTGGAACGATGAGGTTTTTCAACCAGCTTTGGGTACCGATAACAATTTAAGTCTTGCTGGAAATGCAAAGGGCGTTCCTTTCCGTGCTTCGTTGGGTTACTATAATCAAGATGGTATTTTAAAGACAGACAATTCAGAACGTGCTTCAGGAAACCTATCTGTCTCGCCATCATTTTTCACAGACCACCTAAAGTTTAATCTGAATTTGAAGGGAACCGTTAACAACAACCGTTTCGCAAACAGCAAAGACGCTATTTGGGCTGCATCAACAACCAATCCAACTATTCCAGTTTATTCGGGTAATAGCGCTTATGGCGGATATACCGAGGCGTTAAACAATACTGGTCAACCTGTTACGGGTGCTGTGATAAATCCTCTCGGTTTGCTTAATCAAAACAAATCAACCAGCGAAGTATACCGAACTATCGGAAATTTTGATACCGATTATAAGTTTCATTTTTTACCCGATTTGAAATTTCATACCACGTTGGGTTACGACTATGGTCACGGACAAGGATCGGTTATTATTCCTGCCGAAGCAGCTCAATACTATGCCACAAACGGTCGCAATTACACTTATGGTCCGCAAGAGACGTTTAATAAGCTGCTCACAACCTATTTGAACTACAACAAAACCATTGACGACCAAGCAGTTGATGCTACGCTAGGGTATGACTACCAAGCTTGGAAAAGTACATCTATTGCGTATAGCCAGTTAAGTTCAGAAAGTGATTCCATTTCTAAAGTTGCAGCAACCGATCAACGCCACGATTTAATTTCGTATTACGCTCGATTAAATTACACGTTCAAATCTCGATACATCGTAACGGCCACCGTTCGTCAGGATGGAACTTCACGCTTTAACGCAGATAATCGTCAGGGTATATTCCCGTCTGTGGCATTAGGATGGCGCTTATCGGAAGAGGGATTCTTGAAAAATATTGAGTCGCTAAGCAATTTAAAACTACGTCTTAGCTACGGTGTTACGGGTCAGCAAGATGGTATTGGTAACTACAGTTATTTGCCAGTTTATACCATTAGTCAAACGGGAGCCGACTACTTTGGCAACCACACTTATCGTCCTGAAGAGTATGATTCTAACCTGAAATGGGAAACAACCACCTCTTACAACGTAGGGTTAGATTACGGCTTTTTCAATAGCCGTCTATCGGGAAGTGTAGATGTTTACACTCGTCAAACCGAGGATTTATTGGCAAGTATATCGCCAGCGGCAGGTACCAATTTGAATAAAACCATTATGACCAATGTGGGTAATGTTGACAGCAAAGGGGTTGAATTCTCTATCAATGCAACACCTATCGACACCAAAGATATCACTTGGAAC
>JAYVSA010000440.1:0-3415 GCA_043775765.1 Breznakibacter sp.
CTGTTGCAGCCAAATCAAAAATGCTTTCTATGTTTCCTGATGTGCCCGTTTACTTGGAGTATAATGCTCCATTTTGGCGAGTAAGAGCTGGTGACTTCAGAAGCAAAAATGAATCAATGGAGTTGTATAGTAAAATTAAAGCTTCATTTCCAGAGAGTTATCCTGTAAAAGATTCTCAAGTTAACTACAATCGAATTCAGGATCCGTTGAATGATGGAGCTAACTAGATAGAGTAATTATTGATATTTCGGGAGGCATTCCCATACGAGCAGGTATACCAATGCTTCCAATGCCACGATTGACATAAAGCAGTTGACTTCCTTCTTGATAAAGCCCTCCCCATCTTTTGAAACGCCAATTGGCAGGGCTCCATTTGAAATTACCCCATTCGATGCCAATTTGCATTCCGTGCGTATGACCAGAAAGAGTTAAGTCGAAAGGTTTTTTATTTAAAACTTCTGCTTCCCAATGATCGGGATCGTGTGTGAGAAGAATATTGAACGGAAAAGACTCGATGCCCACGGCGGCTTTTTTCAGATCGCCGTATTTTGGAAATGGTGGATGGCCCCAATTTTCAACGCCGCAAATACCAATCTCTTGTCCGTTTATATGCACAGCAATGGTTTCATTGAGAAGCAAACGAAAGCCCAGTGAGGTTATACTGTTTTGTATTTTTTTCTGCTCCTCCCTTTTGTGTTCGGGAGTATCCCACGTCGAATAGTCACCATAGTCATGATTCCCTAAAATGGCCACTTTACCGAGTTTGGCCTTTAGTTTTGAGAGCGTTGGAATAAATTGATTTGCTTCGGACGAGAAGTTGTTGACTAAGTCGCCCGAGAAAATTAAGAGATCGGCATTCTCGGCATTAACTTCATTAACTAACTGTTCAATTTTATTTTCAAAACCCACAAATGAACCGAGATGAATATCGGATATTTGGATGATTTTTAAGCCTATAAAATTTGAGGGCAAATTACGAAACTTTAGATCTACTGCAATTTTCTTGAATTCGAAGCGTCCACGAAGGATGCCATACCCAAGGGATAAGAACGGAGCGAATGCTAGAACGATGCCTGTTACAGAGACAAATTTTCGACGAGACACATTCGCTTCAAGATCTTTTGGGGAGGGATGAGTTATTTTAGGCGAAGCACTAATTATTATTTTATTAAGGATGTTGAGTACATAATAAGAGCTAAGATAGAGCAGTTTTGGGAGATAGCAGAGCAAATAGAGTGCTAAACAATATTGAAACGCGAGATAGACCGTATTTGTAGGATTGTATTTTACAAGTAAGAATAAAGCAAAGAAAACAATTGAAAAGAGAGATGGGATTATTAAAAAAAGCGTTGTTTTTAAAGTTTGGGGTCTTATTTTATTGCCCCTAGCCAATGTGTAAGTTAAAAAATCTATTAGCCACGTTAAGAAGGTAACTAAAAAGTAGCCTATTAGGGAATATCTCATGCTAAAGTGTTCCGTTTTGCGTGGAAAATTACTCTTTTACTCTAATATTCACAACTTGATATTGGGTTTTATTTAAAAAAACAGTTGGGTGGATGAATTGTGGTATTTTTTCAGAAAGTTGGTCTGCGCAAGGGATTGCCGCGGAAATCCTTTTTGCCCTTCTCGGAATTTGAGGAAACTCCGGACTTGATGGGCAAAAAGATTGGAGCAGAAAGCCCGACGGCATGTGGCAAGGTTTTATTAATTGGGCTATTGATAGAACGATGTTGACGTAGTTGGAGATGCCACCTGCCGGTACGCCCAAGTTTGGATAGAAACATTTGGCGAGTTACTTGTATTTGCTATTGTTTTACGAGTATTTTGAAATGAGAATAAATACGAATAAAATTGAGGTAAAGCTTATGAATTGGATAAAAATCCATTATTTTTGTCGTAAACGCAAAGAACCAATTGTTTATGATGATGCCAATAATCCCTCCTGTTTCGAAGGAGGATTTAGAAAAAGAGCTTACCCGCGATAAGTTTATTCGTGTCACCAATAAAGGGCAGAATATTATTTACGATTTTGCGGCGGTGGAGGCTCCAATGTTGATGCAAGAGGTTGGTAGATTGCGGGAGTTATCGTTTCGTGCAGCTGGTGGCGGTACGGGTCTTGAGATAGATATTGACGAGTATGATACAGCAGAATTTCCTTACCGACAGCTCATTGTATGGGATCCAAAAAACAAAGAAATTCTAGGTGGTTACAGGTATATTATTGGAAATAATCTATCGTTTGATGCCAATGGAGTACCTATTTTGGCTACAACGAAGATGTTTCATTTTTCAGATAAGTTTATAAAAGAGTATTTGCCTCAAACAATTGAGTTAGGCCGCTCTTTTGTGCAACCGCAATATCAATCTAGCAAAGCGGGAACGAAGGGTTTGTATGCGCTTGATAATTTATGGGACGGACTGGGTGCCTTAGTGATTGATAACCCAGAGATTAAGTATTTCTTTGGTAAAGTTACCATGTATACTCATTTTAATAGAGTAGCGCGCGACTTGATTCTTTCGTTTATGCACAAATATTTTGAAGATAAAGAAAAGCTTGTATTCCCGTACGAACCCGTTAAGATTGATTTTACGAAAGATGACTTGAAGGAGATTTTTCCAGGGCCAACATTTGTGGAAGACTATAAAGTACTGGTGAAGCGAGTGCGAGAAAATGGCGAAAACATTCCACCATTGGTTAACGCTTATATGACGTTGTCGCCTTCAATGAGAAGTTTTGGAACGGCAATAAATACCCATTTTGGCGATGTTGAGGAGACTGGAATCATTATTAAGATTGATGAGCTTTATAAGGATAAAACAGACAGACACGTTCTAACTTATAGTAAAGACTAAACTCCTTTGGTGGACGACTTAAACTTCGCTCAGTTCAAGCCACCTTAACTCTTTTTCGTCCAGCATTTCAATAATCTCTGAAAAACGGGTTGATGCTTCCACTATTTTATCGGCAGGAGTAGCACCGTTATTCATAATCTTTTCGAGGTTTTGTTTTTCAGCTTCTAAATTTTGAATATCTTTTTCGAGCATTTCCATTTCCCGCTTCTCATTGAACGATAGTTTGCGCGTTTTTTCTTTTACAACCACTTTTTCTTTAACCGGCATCTCCTTTTTTACCGAGTTTTTGGCTTCTTTAGCAATGCGTTCGCGGTATTCGTGGAGATCAGTATAGTTGCCTGGGAAGTCTTTGATGGTGCCTGCGCCTTCAAAAACGAAGAGATGATCGACCAATTTGTCCATAAAGTAGCGGTCGTGCGAGACAATTATTAAACATCCCTCGAAAGCTAAGAGGTAATCTTCTAATACATTGAGGGTGAAAATATCGAGGTCGTTTGTTGGCTCATCTAATATTAAGAAGTTCGGGTTCTTCATTAGAATGGTCATCAGATAGAGACGTTTC
>JAYVSA010000441.1:0-15343 GCA_043775765.1 Breznakibacter sp.
TGTTACCAAACCTTGGAATCCCGACGAACTTGACGCAATAATAAAAGAGGCATTCGAAAAATATGAATTAATAACGAGCAACAGAGTAATACTAAATAAGTTACAAGACCTCAACCTAAATCTCGAAGAAAAAATAAAGAAAAGAACCGCCGAGCTCGAAGAAATCAATGAAACTCTTTCTGAATTGAACAGTGAAAACAGTAAGTTCATTGAAATGATTGATGGTATTTTCAATAGTATCCCAGGTCTAATTTACCTCTATGATGAGAACGGTAAACTCATAAAATGGAACAAAAAACATGAAACAATGACAGGCTATTCTCATACCGAATTAGCACAAATGAATTTATACGATTGGTACAAGAATGACCCAGAAAGTCAAAATGCCGTCTCAAAAGGTTTGAAGGTAAGCAAATCATCAGGTTTTGGCGATGCTGAAGCTAGATTACAGAAAAAGGATGGCTCTTTAATTGATATGTATTTTACTGCCAGCCCTTTAATGCTAAACAACAAGTTCTATTATACCGGAATTGGTATAGATATAACCGATAGAAAAGTGGCCGAACAAGAGTTGTTAAAAGCTAAAAAGAAGGCCGAGGAAAGTACATTGAGGTTTATGACTATTTTTAATCAGGCTCCAATGGGAATAGCGCTTTTAGATTCTACAACGGGCCAATTTTACGAAGCAAATCCAATGTTTGCAAAAATTGTAGGTAGAACGATGGATGATGTTCTTGACGTTAATTTAATAAAAATTTCTCATCCCGATGATCTAAAAAAATGTACTGAAAGTTTAGTTTCGTTGAAGGAAGGAAAGGAAAATAGGCTTCAACTAGAAAAAAAAATCATTAAACCCAACGGTTCCACTGGTTGGATTAATATGACCATCGTGCAATTTAGCCATGCTTCTGAATCAGCGCCTATTAATTTATGTATGATAGAGGACATTACAGAAAAAAAAGCCGTTGAAAAAGAGATTTTAGCCCGCAATGTAGCCGAAACAGCCAATAAAACTAAAAGTGAGTTTATTACCAATGTGAGTCACGAAATTCGTACTCCCATGAATTCCATTATTGGCTTCTCCGATTTGTTATCACATTCAATATTAAGTTCATCT
Source organism: Breznakibacter sp. (assembly GCA_043775765.1). GTDB lineage: Bacteria > Bacteroidota > Bacteroidia > Bacteroidales > Marinilabiliaceae > JAGPHP01. The sequence goes on from JAYVSA010000441.1 coordinate 1,118, forward strand.
CAACTCAAGCAGCTCGATGCCATCAAACGAAGCAGTTATGATTTATTGGCTATCATTAATGATATGCTCGACATCTCAAAAATTGAAGACAATCAGTTAAATCTTACTTATAATACGGTAAATATAAAACAAGTTTGTGCCGATGTAATTTCACACCATCATGCAACGGCTCTTGAAAAAAACATAACTCTATCTTCCAATATTGATTCAAACACACCTTCTCACATTCGTTTTGTAGATTCAAGGTTACGACAAATATTATCTAACTTAATTGGAAATGCACTTAAATTTACCGAAAAAGGGTTTGTTAAGGTTGATATTTTTACAAAAATTATTGACCCTAAAACAATCAATCTAACCATTCAAGTCTCCGATAGTGGTGTAGGAATATTACCCGAAAATATTCCAATTGTTTTCGATGCATTTGGACAACCAATGGGACATGCAAAGCGCACTTTGGGTGGAACAGCGCTCGGATTGCATATTGCCCGCAAACTCGTAAACTTGCTTGGTGGAACCATTACGGTGTTAAGTGAAATTGAAAACGGCACACAATTTACCATTAACTTTCCAAACATTGAAATTGTTGAAATAGCGAATCCGAAGTTTAAAAAGAATATTGACGATGGCCAACAGAAACCTGCAAAAGTCTTAATTGTTGATGACTCTGAGGCCAATCGCGTTTGGCTACACAATCTTCTTGAAGTTTATAACCTTACCATTTTTGAAGCAAGCAACGGCAAAGAGGGTGTTGAAAAAGCGGTAAGAGAGCTTCCCGATTTAATACTTATGGATATTGTGATGCCTATTATGGACGGTAAAGAAGCGAGTAAACATTTGCGAAGAAACAATGCCACCAAAAATATCCCAATTATTGCACTTTCAGGAACAGCACCCTCACCTGAAGCCCAAGAAGAAAATGCAGAACTCTTTACAGAATATCTTCTAAAATCAAATTTTCTTGTGTCATTAAGCGATATCCTAAAAAAATACCTACATCACAATAAAGATAAAGGTTTGAATATTCAAGAAAATAGCCTCAAAGTAGATTACGATTATGTTAAACTCACAGCCTCAGAAAGGGAGACCTTTTTCAGTGAAATGCTATCTTATTTTGAATCGGCCAAAGAGAGTAATCGAAGTGACAAAATCAAGGCATTTATTAAACAACTTGAAGATCACAATAAGGAGCTAAATAACAGGATTTTAGTACAATATTTGACCGAAATAAATGAGATGCTTAATAACTTTGAAATTATAGAGTTACGCAGATCTATAATGAACTTTCCAACCATTGTAGAACAAATGTAAATTACAGTATTTCAATTAATTGCAAATGACAATAAATAAAAACGCTACCTATTCTTTCTATGAAATGGTAGCGTTTTTTCTTTGCCATTGACACACCATATTTTTAACGGCAGAGGCAAAATGATTTATTTTATAATCTTTATCGACCCTGATTTTGTTATTATTTGATTGTTATAAGCACGCACCTTAACGATATATTGAAAGGTATCTCCCATTTGAGGGGTGCCGTTACCTTCTCCATTCCAGCCTTGATTTATATCATTTGTCTCAAAAATCATTTCACCAAAACGGTTAAACACTCTAAATGTAATGAGTTCTTGAATACCCCACCCTTTTACAAAAACTTCATCGTTAATGCCATCTCCATTTGGTGTAAATGCTGTAGGAACATCTACCGAATATTTATGCTCTATGGTGATATGGCTACTATATATTTTTGTAAAGCAGTGGGCCGTATCTTGTACTGTTACAATGTAGGTTGTATCGGTAAGAGGTTGTACAGAAGGGGTTGCACAATTAAGACACGATATATTATAATTTGGCTCCCAACTATAGCTTTCAATATCTGCCGATGAGGCTTCTAATAATACGCTTTCGCCCACAATTATGGTTGAATCGCGCAAAGGTGCTACAGGGTATTGTTGCACGGTAACTAAAACGGAGTCCTGATTTTTGCAGCCATTAACATCCGTAACCAATACCCGATACCTTGTTGTTTGAATTGGCATAGCCATAGTCGATTGCGACAATGGGCTCTCTAAATGAATTGCCGGACTCCAAACATACTCCTCTCCACCAGTTGCCTCAAGCAAAGTACTGCTATCAAGACAAATTAAATGATTGGGCGTAACAGTAACTATTGGAGTAGGAAATACAGTAATTGGGGCAAGGTTTATCGAATCGGTACATCCTATTTCGTTTTTAACAGACAGCATCCCCGTATAAGTGCCAGGATTCGGATATATGTGCAAGGGAGATTCTGATGAACTAAAAGTATTATCTCCAAAAGACCAGAGAAATTGGTTACTATGCGTTGAGTTATTCGAATAACTTATTTCATAGGGCTGACAACCTTTATCCAATGGATTTAAGAGTTTGTATTTAGCCAATGTTTCGGAGACATAAACGGTATCGAGAATAAATTTATCGCACGTATGAATGGTATCGGAAACAAGAAATAACCCTGGGTAAAAACGGCCAACATTACGGTATTGATGTAAAAATACAGAATCAGTACTTACTGTTTCGTCACCTACATCCCATTTAAATCCATAAATATTAAAAGGATTAACCATACGAATCATAGTTGGAGCATCTCTACAAATGGTATCTTTGATGTCAATTTCGGCATAAGGCCCTTTGGGGTTTACATATTCTGCTTTTATTAGGGAATCAGCGCATCCGTATGTTGTATGTGCTATCAATTTTACATTAAATTTACCTGGTCGAACGTAAACATGTTGCGGATTTTGACGATAAGAAAATCCATTAACATCTCCAAAGTTCCATTTCCATCCGCCCAAATAAGGAGATGAAGATAAATCTGTAAAAGTAACCTCCGTTGGATAACAATTAGATGTAAGAGGATCAGCAACAAAATCAACAACTGGGAGCTTTTGCACTTTGATAAAGTTCGGTTCAATGCTCAAAGTATCACATCCATGCTTATCTACAACATACAACTGCACGTCAAAAGTACCATCTGCAGAAAACACTTTAGTTGGGGCTGGTTCTGTTGAGGTTGTTCCATCATGAAATGTCCATAAATAAGAGCTGATTGACAAAGGAACTGCGCTTGCAAACGTGGCAATGTCTCCAATGCAAAGAGTGCTATCATTAGCCACAAATTTCGGATTCGGATACTCGGTCGTTACTGCTCCATATTGGATCAATTCATTCGTGCAATTATGGTTATCCGTTGTTACGAGACTAACATTATAATTCCCCCACTTATTGTATTGATGCGTAGGATTTATTTGCGTAGATGTTTGTCCATCACCAAAAGTCCAATTATATGAAATCAAGTTCGAAAGAGTATCTGCCTTAGAATTATTTGAAAAGCTAAATTCTATTGGCATGCAACCATGCAGATAAACAGGGGTAAAGAGTGTGAATGGTTTATATATACGTTGAAATGAAACCAATGTATCCGAGCATGAGTTCTCGTCTTTCGATACCAGAGTGACTTTATAATTGCCTCGATCCTTAAAACTGTGGTTAACTAAAGTATTATCGGTAAAAACAGGTGTTGTACCATCACCAAAATCCCAAAGGTATGTTGCAGTATTCGGCTTATTTAACCATTTCGAAACATCCAAACTTTTATCGGAGTTAAATGAGAATACAGAAAGAGGACAAAATTTGGGAGTGGTAATATCGGCGGCCAATTTTATATCCCGCACTTTTATTTCTTTAGGGGTTGGAGACGAAGTACAACTCCCATTAATAGCTGTGAGAGAAACAATATAGTCTCCTCTTGTGGCGTATGTATGGGTAACAATAGGCTGATCATGAATAACTGTTCCGTCGCCTAAATCCCAATAATAACTCGATGCACCTATAAGCGTAGAGGTATAGCTCCTTTCAAAAGGCTTATTGCAACTCATTGCATCAGTAAAAGTGGCAATTGGAGGATTTATTGTTAAAATATTTGACTTTGTCACCTCCGACAAACACCCATAACTACTTACCTGAAGAGTAACCGACATTGGCCCTGTTTTGGTATAGATATGAGATTCCCCTAATGAACTGCTTTGCCCATCACCCCAATTCCAAACAGATGAGCTTATTTTATTCATGTCGATGCTCTTATTAATAAACTCAACACGTTCTGATGCGCAAAAGACAGATTGAAAGTTTTTAACATCAAAATCAGGTGTTTGCTTATGCCCAGCGCCAATATAGTAATTGACATTTGTTGTACAGCCCAATTGGGTTGTAATAGTCAATGTAACTTTCGTAGAGGCGTCATTTTCAAAAACCTCCGTAAACTCTTTGTTAAAATTTGTTGGCTTGGCATCACCTTCAAACTCCCATTTGTATTTTGCAATTGTATCAACCGTAGAATTATATGTACTAATGTCTTTAAAATTAACCGTTAAAGGGGCACATCCACGCATGAGTCCACCTCCATCTGTTGGATTAGGCGTAAAATTGGCATTTGGTAACACCACAACAACACTACTATCGAGAACTGAGATACTCTTGCAACCTCTTTTACTGGTTATGATAAGCGTGTCTCTAAAACTCTCTTGTTTTGTGCGAACGAGCTGATCATCTAATTCATACAATACTGATGGCTCTTTTTGTATCGAAGTTTTTTTATTCCCGAAATGCCACTCGTAAGTGTTGGCGTTTATTGAGGTGTTTGTATACTTAATGTAAACAGGCAATTGACAATTATAGTGAGCCGATGGTGCAAATTGAGCTTTTAAATACTCTACAACTACGGTTTTAGTTGTTGTACCGCCACATAAACCATTCGTAGCCATTAACGACACTTGATAGACACCAGATTGTTGAAAAGCATGTTTTGGATTTTGAAGAGTGGATGTTTGCCCATCTCCAAAATTCCAGTTAAATGTAGTTGTATTAGGAGTTGTATTGGTAAATTGAATAAGTGTATTAGGGCAAATTGTATCTGCAGGGCCTGTAAACGTAGGGATAACAGCCGTAATTTTAATATAATTAGATTTTTGAATTGTGTCTGAACACCCCTTGTCATCAATTTCTTGAAGGGAAATATTAAAATTCCCTGCTCCCAAATATTGATGTGTTTCTTCTTTTTCTGTTGATAAAGTGCCATCTCCATAATTCCATAAATGGTTCATCTTTCCCGATCCAGAAGATAGATTTGTGAATTTAACGCTTAACTGTCCTTCGCACGACTCTTTTATATCACAGGTAAACTCAGCTACAGGCTTATAAACCTTAATTTGATTGTCGGCCAAATGGCTCGATAAGCAACCATTATAGTCCTTTATAGTGAGACTTGGTGAATAAATTCCAGCCTGTGCGTATGTATGAACTGGGTCGGACTGTGATGAGATGAAACCATCACCAAAATCCCAAGTAAAATCTTTTATAGCACTACTTCCAATTGTGGACGTATTTTTAAATTCAATAACTCCAGGTGCACAAACAGCTACAACAGCGCTGGGAGTAAAACTGCTTTGCGGGGGAGAATAAGCCTCTATATAATTGGTTTTAATTATAGAATCAGTAGATATGCCATTGGAAACCACTAATTTAACAGAATACGTCCCTGAATTTGAATACGTAGAAACAGGATCCTTTTGTGTTGATGTTGCGCCATTTCCAAAACTCCACTTGTATGTAAGCGTCCCGCTTCCAGTAGACTCATTTACATAACGAACCAAAAATGGTGAACACCCATTTTTCTTATCTGGAGTGGAAAATCCAGCAACAACTTGAGAAAACATCTCAAACGTGAATATGAAAATAATAAGCAATAAAATTCCACTTCGCCTCATAAGGATTAAGTTTAATTAGATGGTAATTTAACTCTTTTTTACTAAACAATCAATACTATTTTTACATCTTTCTGTATTGTTAAATTGGTTTTTAATCATTAAGTTTACTGAAACGAATAAAACGAACCTACTTAAAAAAATCAGGTATGTTAAAACAAATGTATCGCATCCTTTTTTGTTTCTGTTGTGTTGCGATATCTTGGAATCGTTTAAATGCTCAAAATGTAGTATTCTCCATGTATGACAATGCACCTGTTTACCTTAATCCAGCAAAAACAGGTGATTTTTCAGGTAATTGGCGCCTTTCATCTAGTTATAGATCCCAGGGCTATGGCTTATCTGAACCTTACATTAGCTCGATAATCTCTTTTGAACACCACTTTTATTATTATAGTCAAGTTATCAATATAGGATTAGGTTATATTCATGACAATTCAGCCTCTCTTTCTTTTCCGCTAAATGAATTTGGAGCTTCAATAGCTCAAGATGTTAAAATTAGTAGAACTTCTTTCTTTCGACTAGGCATCCAACTCTGCTTAGACAATAGGCAATTTGTTTTAAGTGGACAAACATTTCCTGAGCAGTATGATAGAAATGTGGGTAAGTACAACTCGTTGTTGCAGCTTTCGGAAAATTTCCCCTCAACTTCTACATCTTACATAAAGGTTAATGCAGGCGTCTCCTATTTATTAAACAATAGCTATCATCTAAATATCGGTCTTGCTGGCAGACAATTAAATCGGCCAGTTGAAAGTTTTTTTAATCAACAATATAAACTGGGAATCCAATGGCTTGCTCACATCTCGGCAAGAAAGGACATTGGAACAGACTTCTTTCTAAAACCCTCAGCACTATATAATTACCAGTTAGAAAATCAAATTACTATGGTTTCATTAAATGGAGGCATCTATTTACCCAAAAATAGCCTTTTGCTTCAATCAATAAACGGAGGTTTTATGCTCCGCTATGGACTCAATGGGCAAATGGAAGATTTTGGAGTTAATGTGGGAGTAACGGTAAATAATTGGATGTTTCAAGTGAATCACGACTTTAATCTATCATCACAAAAACTCGATATGGCACCAAGTACCGCAGTTGAGTTTTCGCTTATTTACATAAGACCAAGTACAGAACCACGAGTACGAACCATTTCGAACGACCGGTTTTAAACATTATTTTATATGAAGATATTAAAACTCATATTATTCTACTTTTTTTTGTTTATTTGTTGCCACTCTTATGGACAAAATGCCGATGCAACTGCCTTGAAATCATGGCAATTTCTTGGTTTTGCAAAAAGATACGAAGTAATGGGTGACAAAGAAAGTGCAATAAAATACTACCTCGGCTATTTACGAACATCTCCAGACGCTAAAGTTCATTTAAAAGTTGCCGATTTATATTATGACGTTCATGATTATAAAAGTGCATCAAAAATCTATAAAATTTACATGAATGAACCCAATGATATGGGTTATCTTGCAAAATATAAATATGCTAAAACTCTAAAAGTACTGATGGAATATGATGATGCTCGTGAGATATTTGGTCGATTTAAAGAAAAAACAATGAATCCAACCAAACTTGGCATAAACAGTGAAATTCTTTCTCATGAGATAAAGGGTTGCGATTTAGCCATTAGCTACAGAGACACATTGGTTCGAACAATTATAAAACCCATTTCAGGCAATATAAACAGGTGGCACACAGAATTAGCTGCCTCCTACATCGACAGTCAAAAAATAGTCTTTGGAACAACCTCGCTCGATTCTTTACCTATCTATAATCTAGAAAATGAGAATTCATCACCTAAAATACAAGTTCGTCAAGCCACTAAAAACGATTCGAGTTGGACTGTAAATAGTACATTAGCGGAACCATTTAACAATTTCTTTGATTTCAACACGGGCGGAGGCTGTTTTTCATTTGATAAAAAACGTTTCTACTTTTCTAAAGGAAAGATGAACTGGAAGTATCAAACTATTTATAATTTGTACGTAATTAATTTTTCAGATGGCAAATGGGGCAGCCCATTTGAAGTGGGAGGTAATAGTAATAAAAAAGGATTCTCTTCATCGCAACCTACGTTAGGTAATTGCTACGACCCAGAACTTGAAGTGATTTATTTTGTTTCGAATAGAGACGGAGGTCAGGGTGGAACCGACATTTGGTATACTGTATTTAACCCTTCTAGCCATATTTATGAAAACGCCCAAAATGCTGGGGTTTCTATAAATACAGCAGGAGATGAGCTGACACCCTTTTTCGATTTATCATCACACTGTCTCTATTTTAGCTCTAATGGATGGAGTACAATTGGCGGGTTAGATGTTTTTAAATCGTCAGGTGATTTAGTGAACTGGAGCGAGCCAAAAAACATTGGTGTCCCTATCAACTCCTCTTTTGATGATCTTTATTTCAACCTCCTACCTAACAGCAATAAAGGACTAATTACTTCAAACCGAACCGATATTATAAAACGTACAAACAACAACTATTTTGATGACATCTTCGAATTTGAGGAATCAAGCTCCGACCGAGTTTGGGTTTCTGGCGTTTTGTACAGTGATGAGACTATGAATGAAAACAATATTTTTAAACCAACAAGTAAACAAGCAACTATAAGTTCTGAAGAAAAATACATGCCTATTATTCCTATAGACTCAAAAAAACTATCTTCAATTAAACCTTTGGTCGTTGAGAAACCTGCAGAAGCCGTTTCTTCGAAAGAGACAAAAGCACTCGCAAACGTAATAATCAGCTTGAGTTTACAGCAAGATTCATCTAAAAATGTTTTTCTTTCTACACAGCAAACAGATAGTTTAGGTCGATTTGGTTTTTGGGTTGAAAAAGGAAACGATTTAAAAATTATTGTCAATAATGATTCTATACTAAATAATGAAATTCTATTTAGCACCAAACAAACGAATATTGACGTAAGTAAAATAACGCTTGCAACTAAGCCTCTGAAAATTATATCGAATAAGCCAATTCCACTGCATAATATCTATTATGATTTTGACGATGACCAAGTATCTGCTGAATCGAAGTTAGTTTTAGACTCAACACTCATTCTTTTAATGTCACAATATCCGCAAATTAAGATTGAGATTGATTCGCATACCGATAATTTGGGAACTGATGAATACAATAATAGTTTAAGTTTGAGACGCGCTAAGAATGTTGAAAACTATCTTATTTCTATGGGAATAGATGAATATAGAATAGTTGCAAAAGGATTTGGCAAAACCAAGCCAATTGCCTCAAATAGAACAGCAAATGGTGATGACAGCCCAGAGGGACGAAAAATGAATAGACGAACCGAATTCTTAATCTTAAGAGAAGCGAAACCTTAATTTCCATCTTATTATAGAATTATTGTTAGGAATTAAGATTACTAAAACACGAATTCTAACGTTATCTTTTTTATTTAAAGAACATGGTAGTAAAAGTATTAGATCAAATTGTAAAGCTTTTTGCATTCTTCAGCAAACTCACGGTTGATGAAACGGGTTATGCAATGCGCTCGTTTATGGAGCTATATCTTACACAAAACTTCTCGCAAGAGACTGTTGAAAAGTATCTCAATATTTATGACGTTGAGATTGAGTCTATGACAATATCTAAAATTGGCATTAAACAAACTGATGATAAGCTATTTGAAGAGCATATAAACTTAGTACGCACAATGTGCGGCGAAATAGACTCAAACCTCGAAACTGTTCAAAAAACAAAAGTCTCCATACACATTATTGAGTTTTTGAATTATTTAAAAAGCTACACATCAGGAAACGAAAGTTTAGAAGCATTAATCCGATTTGCAATAAACAACTTAAGCATTTCTGAGCAAATTCTTAATAACATATTAGCGTTTGCTCATGGTCAAATTCATCAGTTACCTAACAAAGAGAATCTAGTTATAGCATCTGGAGTTCAGTTTTCGTCAACTCAATCGCTAAAAACGCACTACATAGAAAATCTTACAGGAAAAATATATTTCTACTTAATTCCCGACGCCAATTTCTTCTTGCTTTATATTGATGCCAATGATGAACTTGAATTAGCTGGTCAATCACTGGTAAAAAGGCGGATTTACTATTTTGAAAAAGGTGATTCAATAAGAGGCAAACACATAATTCCTATCTACTTTTCAACCATTTTAAGCCATTTCATAAAACAAGGATCCTCTACCGTAAGCTTTGTAGCAGAGAATATATCCTATAATTTCCCTAACTCGGATGCAGGCGTTAAAGAACTCTCTCTATCGGCAAACTCTGGCGAATTAGTCGCAATAATGGGCGGAAGCGGTTCAGGAAAAACAACATGTATCAGTTTGCTGAATGGAACCATTAAGCCCAAAACAGGAACGGTAAAAATTAATGGGATAGATATATTTGCCAATAAAAATAGTTTAGAAGGAATAATGGGCTTTGTTCCGCAAGACGATTTACTTTTTGAAGAACTAACGGTTAGAGACAATCTCTACTTTAATGCGGCGCTCTGTAATGGAAAGTTATCATCTATAGAACTTGAGACTCTAGTCGATAAGACGCTTAAGACTTTAAAACTTTTCGAAATTAAACATTTAACTGTTGGAACACCCTTGAATAAAGTCATTAGTGGTGGACAAAGAAAGCGGTTGAATATTGCACTTGAATTAATACGGGAACCCCATATTCTATTCCTTGACGAACCAACCTCTGGCCTTAGTTCGTCTGATTCTGAGCATCTTATAGATTTACTTAAAGAGATTGCAATGAGGGGTAAAATAGTAATTCTAAACATTCATCAGCCCTCTTCGGACATATACAAGCTTTTTGACAAATTACTGATTTTAGATAATTTTGGATATTCGGTATTCTATGGTAATCAGCTAGATGCAATAGTCTATCTTAAAAGCACACTTGAACTTGCTGATGCCGACAAATCGGAATGTACCAACTGTGGTTATGTGAATCCTGAGCAGATTTTCAAACTGGTGGAGATGCCAAAGCTGGATAGCCATGGGAATAAATTAACGGAGAGATTAATAAGCCCACAAAACTGGCACAAATTACGATTAGAAAATAACGTTAGCAAAAGTAACATAAGCAAAAATAACGTATTAACCCCTGAAGCTGTTTTGCCAACTTCAAATCTTGAAATTCCAAATAAGTTCAAGCAGTTTCGGATTTTCTTTCATCGAAATTTTAAATCCAAAATATCGGACAAGCAATTTCTACTTATCAGTTTTCTGGAGGCACCAGTTTTAGGTTTAATACTAGGCTTCTTAACGCGATACACCGATCCAGTATCAAATCGTTACACTTTTGCCGACAACGAGAATATTCCAGCATTTTTATTTATGGCGATCTTAGTATCGCTCTTTTTGGGTATGATAATAAGCGCCGAAGAGATAATTAATGATCGGAAAATACTGAAAAGAGAGGCCTTCTTAAATCTATCGAAAGGAAGTTTTTTGAACGCAAAAATCAGTCTAATCTTTGCTATTTCGGCAATACAGATGAGCTCATTTTTGCTTGTTTCATTTTGGATATTAGGTATTAAAGATTTGTTCTGGAGTTATTTTTTAATTCTTTGGATTACGTCTTGCTTTGCCAATATTGTTGGTATGCTACTCTCTTCTGTTCTTAAATCTAAAGTGGCAATCTATGTGTCTATTCCATTTATACTAATACCTCAAATTATACTTGCTGGTACAATTGTTAAATTTGATAAATTAAACAGCGCAATTACCTCACAGGAATATGTTCCAGTGATTGGTGATTTGATGGTAAGTCGGTGGGCCTATGAGGCGTTGGCCGTAAATCAATTTATCAACAATTCATATTACACCAATATTTACCCCTATGATAAGGAAAGAGCAGAAGCGACCTACATGGCAAACTTCTTTATTCCGGAATTAGAGAATCTTTTAGGGGGGCTAACGTTAACTAAAACGAAGGAAGATCTTGCAAATAAAAAGAAAGTTACAAAATGGGGATTCGAAGAGCTATCTAAACTTTATCCTAAAGTATTAGGTTTGAACCATCCAGCCCTTTTGGTTGAGAACCAAAGAGCTGGATTTGAATTTCTTAAAAAAGTTAAAGAGCAAGCTGTTAATGCCATAAATAAGTCGACTGCAAAAAAAGACGCTTTTATAGCCAAGTTTGACAAAAACGATATTATGCAAAAGAAAGAGACCTATTATAACAGTAAGTTGGCTTCAATTTTAATTGCAAATGATGAGATTAACAAAATATTTCCTTACAACGGACAATTACTTCGTAAGTTTCAACCAATTTTCTTTGAACCTCAAAACATATACGGTCGATCTCACTTTTATACACCATCTAAAACTATTGGCCGATACCATATACCTACCATTATCTTTAATATTACAATAATTCTATGCATGACACTCTGTGCCTATATCGTCTTGTTATCTCAAAATTATAGTACATTACAGAAGAAGAGTCAAAACACTTGGAACTTCAAGAATATTTTTCGAATTTGAAAAAAAAAATGTATTTTTCGACGTTAAATTATTAAACTTTAGATAATGAGAAAATTGAACCCATATTATAAACTATTTTTAGTGGCAACCATTCTTGTGGCGGTAACAAGTAGTTGTGGAGGAAAGAGCAATTCAACTAATACAGCTGTTACAGAGGTTGATTCAATAGTTACTGCTCCGCATGAATCAACCGTACCATCTGTTCTAACTCCAGTTACAGGTCAAGATACACTCGGAACGAGCGAAGTTGCATCAACAGAAGACGATGAGAATAATGGGGGCAGAATCTATTTCACTATACCTGCGCCAGAAGAAGTATTGAGTTACATTACGGAGAGTAATTTTGCCTTTAACCCGTCCTTGATGAACCCGATTTCCAATCAATCGAAATATGTTGATTCGAGACTAAAATCAATAAATCTAGGAGGATACTTTGCGGATGTTGCATATACAGCCGTTTTTAAACAACCAGGCCGCTCGGCCGAGTATTTAAAGGCCATTGAAGAGTTTGGTGTTGAGATCTCTGTGTTTACGAGTGCCGACAAACAAATAAGAGAACGTATGAGTGCTAATTTTAACAACGTAGACTCAGTTTCGAATATATCAAAAGAAGCATACGAAACAGTTGTTGATTACCTTTTCACCTCTAACCGACAAAAGACTTATGCTTTATTATGTGTGGGTTCTTACATTGAAAGCATGTATTTAGCTCTTAACTACGCAGACAAATTTCATAGTTTTACGCCATCAATGTTAAAGAAAATAATAGAACAAAAGTTGCTTTTTGATGACATTTATAAAATCATGCTCTCTCAAAAAAATGATCCTGATATTGCATTAACAATCAAGGAGATAGAACCTCTGAGAGTGAGTTTTGAGAAAATGGGGTTTTCTGTTTCAAATCCGTCTTCTAACGAAAATAATAAGGGTGAATTAACCATTAGCTCGGAAAATAAATACGAATACACAGAGGGTTCCTTTACTGCGTTACGCAACCAAATATTTGCAATTCGTAACGGTTGGACAAGTAACTAAGATTATAAGCAGTCAGTGATTGTTTCTTATTATATCAAAACAAAAGACTATGAGACTAAAATTAGGTGGCTTAATTTTTTTATTGCTTCAAATATCCTCTGGAAGTTCGGGTCAGGATTGTAATAATTATGAGAAACGATGTCCCGATCCTCATAAATCATTCAAGTTAAGTGCAACATCACGCTCATTTGCGTTTAAGAAAGGTAGCAAAACAATTATTGCATTTAATGCGATGGGAGGACGAGATTACTTTATTTCGGTATGTGGACAAGGCAAAGTTGAAGATGTTCAATTTAAAATAATTTCTGGTGAAAATGAGAATAAAAAAACATTATATGACAATTCTGCGAAAGGATTTTCTCCGCAGAAAATCATATCAATGTCAAGTACACAAAAGATTTTCATTGAGGTGACATCCCCAAAAACGAAGCTTGAAAAAGACGACCGTGAGTGTGGTGGTATTAAAATAGCTTACAGGAATACACCATAGTTATTACCATAAAAATGAACAAATAATAAAAACAAGTAACATTTTTGTCACTTTGCCGTAACAAGCCTCAGATGAGTTAGAAGTATAGAGTAAAGCGTTTGCTTCTAAAACTTTGAAACTTAAAGTATATATTAATTTAGATGTCGCAGCGTAAAGACCCTTTTGGGGAAGCTTTAATGAGCTATTTAAACGGAAATAAAAAAGGACAGATTACCGTTGTTTCGGATATAGTGGAAGATGATTTTATTCCTGTCAACTACCTTTTTAGAAGATACTACCAAATGCCTCCTCTCGAAAAAAGAGCATTGTCAATGTGTAAAGGCAAAATTTTAGATGTTGGTGCAGGAAGTGGTTGCCACTCTCTTTATTTACAGTCTGAAGGATATGATATTACAGCCCTA
>JAYVSA010000442.1:0-2422 GCA_043775765.1 Breznakibacter sp.
CACAATCTCGCCATTCATTCGCCCTTGGAGCGTGAACGGGTTAGCCATTATAGCAGGCAACTTCATCTTAACCAACTACCAAAACCTGTTGCCTTGCAAAGAGGAAATTCTTACTGAAACAACTGAGTTTCAACGTCAATTGGCAGCAATCCATTCATTAAAGATCTATCCTTCAAAGGCTAATTTTTTCTTGGTTAAAACAACCACCAAAACTGCGTCACACCTCAAAAGCCACCTCATAAATCAACATAAAATGCTCATTAGAGATGCCTCCAATTTCAAAGGTTTAGGCGATGGATATTTTCGGTTAGCAATTAGAGGCCAAGAACACAACAAACAGCTTATAATGGCTATTAATCAATGGGTTAAAAACGCAATAGATGAACAGTTTTAACATTCTTATACCCTTAATCTTAGGTTTTATTTTAGACACTTTTATAGGTGATCCATACTCATGGCCACATCCTATTAAACTCTTTGGTAACATTATTAGCTACCTCGAAAAACATCTGAATAAGGGCAAAAATCGTATTCTTAAAGGTGCCTTTGTGGCCATAGGACTGATTTTAACAACTGCCCTACTCTTGTGGTTAATGATGCACTTACTATTGCCTATCCCCTATCTTTATTACCCTTTTGCCACTATTATGGTATTTTATGGCTTGGCCAACAGAAGCCTCATACATGAAGTGTTGCTGGTGAATACAAAACTCAACTCCGAGGGTTTGGAAGCAGGTCGTAGGCAACTATCTTTCATTGTGGGGCGAGATACAGCCACCCTATCGGCAAATAAAATTCGCACGTCAACCCTCGAAACGCTCTCCGAAAACCTAAGTGATGGTGTTATTGCACCCCTTTTCTATTATGCACTGGGTGGTGTTCCGCTTATGTTTGCCTACAAAATGGCCAATACGCTAGATTCCATGATTGGTTATAAAAGTCCGCGCTATAAAGAGTTTGGACTCTTCGGCGCTAAAATAGACGATCTTTTAAACCTCATTCCAGCCAGACTAACAGCATTCCTAATGATAATTATTTCAGGTAGTTGGCGGGGATTAATGTTCATTTTCAAATATGGACACAAACACAGCAGCCCAAATTCTGGCTATCCCGAATCGGCTCTTGCAGGAATACTCAACTGTTGTTTCGGTGGCCCAAACAGCTACCACGGCCAAGTAATTGAAAAGCCATATATTGGTAGTAATGAACGAGATATAACTTTAAACGATATAAAAAAAGGATGCAGAATCAATTTTAGGGTAAGTGTGTTAATGGTGTTAATTATTGTTACTGCCTACCTATTTCTTTGCAATTCTCAATAGTTTATGCCTATCTTTGCACAAAAAAATAGAAACCTCAATAAAAATTAAAAACTATGATTAATAAAGGACTAATAGCAGTGGCCATAATTTTAACAATTGGCTTAACGTTTGGCTCGTGCAAGAAAGACTCTAACGGAAATCCTATTTCTATCCCTTCAATGTCGGCTACAATTAGCGATGCAGCCCAAGGCGACACATTAAGTGCGATAAATCCTACACCATGGGCAGCCGTTTACCCATTTGCTGTATTAAAAAGCAACTTTCTTACCATCAATGGAACAGCTTTAAATCTTGATGGGGTAACACTTACAGTATATGGCTTAACTCCAGGAACTTACAAATTAGGCTTAGGTGTATTATCAGCGCAATGTGGTGCCGTATTAAATACCAAACAAGTATTTCCAGATTCTTTAGATGTAAACGGCAAACCAGTTTCTAAATTTGTTATTTATACAAGCACTTCTGGCGAAGTAACATTATCAAAAGTAGATACAGAAAGTAAATTAGTGTCGGGGACTTTTGAATTCACGACCTTTAGTGGTGGTTTGTACAAAACAATTACCCAAGGTCAATTTGATAACGTAGCGTACTAGATATTCAAACAATTTTTCAAGAGGCTATCCAACAAGGTAGCCTCTTTTTTTTACCCAAGAGCAGGAAAACATCAAGCCTTCACATCAAAAAACCATCCATTTAAACCATTTCTTCAATAGATTTGACTAAATTAGAGAATAGTTAAAATCTATGAGCTACAAAGGTTTAAAAATTGGTCTTGCTTTAAGCGGAGGTGGTGCCAGAGGACTCGCCCATATAGGTGTTTTGCAAGCGTTGGAGGAACGAAATATAATACCCGATATCATTTCGGGTTGTAGTATGGGCGCCATAGTGGGTGCTCTATATTGCGCAGGAAAAACTCCAAAAGAACTGCGTGAAATATTCAAGGACGAAAACCCCAAAAAACACATCAAACTCAACTTTAATACGCCAGGATTATTTGATATGGTGGGATTAAAATCGATGCTAGAACATTACGTGGGCACTAACAGCTTCGAGAGTCTAAAAAAAGAGTTACATATCTCCGTTGCAAATCTCAATACTGG
>JAYVSA010000443.1:0-2774 GCA_043775765.1 Breznakibacter sp.
GCCCAAAGTAAAAAAAGCACACTAAAAATCGGGATTGAGTTGAAAGTCGAGAACCTCACCTGTTATGGGATGTGTAAATTGTAGGTATTCGGCGTGGAGATGGAGGCGGTTGGAGGGTTGTCCGTAGAGGTCGTCGCCAACAATGGGGCAGTTGAGGCCAAGCGGATGAGCTGCATGGACACGCAATTGGTGGGTACGGCCAGTGATGGGCTCGAACTGGATACGGGTTTGCTGGTTTTTGCGATTGAGAACGTGGTAGAGCGTGGTGGCGGGCTTACCGTATTGTGGGCAAACAAGTTGGTGCGGACGGTTATCGAGATCGACACGAAGGGGCAGGTTAATGACGCCATTATTTAGTGGCACAATGCCTTGCAACAGGGCTATGTAGCGCTTTTTAACGGATCGGTTTAGGAACTGACGTTGCAAGGCGTGGTAGGTTTCTAAAGTTTTGGCAAAGAGCATGAGTCCGGAGGTAGACATGTCGAGCCGATGCACCATGATAGGGCCCGTAGCATTAGGGTAGCGCTGTTGCAGAAAAGTGTAGACCGATGGTGCGTTGTATTTGGCGGGCACGGAGAGGAGTTCGGCGGGTTTTGCGAGAACGCCCAGGAATTCATCCTCGTAAATAATGGTTGGAACGAGTGGTTCGGCGGGTTGCACGAGGGTTGGGTTAGAGTCTATAGGAATATCCTGCAACATGTAACCCAAAATGGGTTCGCACTTGCTTCGGCACGATGGGTAGTAGTTGCCGTGGAGACGAATTTCGTTTTTAGGCGACAAGCCCCACCAGAACTCTGCCATTGCCAAGGGTTGCAGCTGATGTGCAAAGGCGTACTGAAGGAGTTTAGGTGCGGCACAATCACCAGCTCCTGCGGGTGGCACAAGTTTGTCGGTTTTAGCGAATATTTCACAAACACTCTCTGTTTGCTTGTGTATATTAAGGAAATGATATTGATTGAAGAGGCGCTGTTGAAGGCTGGCAGACATGGTTTTGCGCTCTTCCTTGAGCTCTGCGAGCAGGTTGGTATAGTTGCTGAGCTCGGTGGCACTGATTTGTAGCTCGTCTTTCCAATATTTGAGAAGTTGCTTCTCGTGGTACTGCAACTTAAGGCTATCGTTCTTGAGTTTTTCCTTTAGAGTTTCGAAATCGTTGGGCATGAGGTGGTTGAGTGCCACTTGGATGAGCGCGTTCTGCCGTTGTGCATCGCGGTGTTTTTTCTCGACCTTCATGTTTTGGCGAAACTGCTGTATCTCCTGCTCTGCTGTAAGAGTTTGATGGCGATGTGTCTCTTTAGCTTGTTGGTATTCGAGCGAAACTTCGATGGCAGAGATGCGTTGGTTGATGGCACTAATCTCGAGTTCGCCCTTGCGGTAGAAGCCATTGGGATTAAGCATATCTACAATGGGTGGTACAAAGTTGGCGTGAAAATTCTCGCCTGCTATTTTGCCCGAAAAAGCGGCTAAATAACCTATTTCGTTCTGAGGTGTGCGTACAATGAGTACACCAAACATTTTGCCAATACTAGTTCCTTCAACAGGGTTTTCGATGCCGAAGTCGTGATTCCAAGTGGTTTGGGTAAGCAGGTAATTCTTGAGTTCGCTTACAGCAAGCTGGCAGAGCGGATGTGGTGTGTAGTTGAATGGATAGGTAAAGCGCTCGGGCAAGACAATAGCGTCTATTGAAGTGCCGAAGCGGATGAAGCAGTTGTGGTCTGTTGGTAATGTCATTGTGATATTTTAGGGAACAAATATAGAGAATAGGATTGTAATATTTTAGAATTGACATATTGGGGAATTAATGGATTGGAATAAAAGGAAATATTTCAGAAAAGATGAAAATTAATCTGTTATTAACCGTTTATTAATGGCCCTGTTAATGGTTGGAACCTAGATTTGTAGCATTATTTAGGAACTAATATTTATATTTATGAAAATTACAGGAATCTCTATTACGACTAAAAAGAGTGTTATGCTTTTTGTGATGTTTTTTGTATTAAGAGGGATGGTAGCGCAAACAGCGACCGATCTTTTTATATCGGAGTATTGCGAATACAACCAAACGGTTTCGTCTCCGCAATATTATAACCATTATATAGAGATATACAATGGAACGGGCACGAGTGTTGACATGAGCAAGTACCAACTTTGGCGTTCGATGAATGCAACAGGTTGGAATGACAGCGTTGGCAAGGCAGTGGCGCCGCTTGTACTTAAAGGGATGTTGGCAAATAATGCAACCTACGTTATTACTCGCCCCAGCACGGTATCGAATCCAACATCGATAGACAGTTACTCCTCACAGACATGGAGTTTTATGAACATTAGCGGCAATGATGCCATAGGACTTGCAAAAAACGATGGAACAGGCACCTTTGTGCTGATTGATTTAATTGGAAGTGCAACCGTAGACCCAGGCACAACAAGTGGTTGGCCAGTAGCAGGCGTATCGAATGCAACAATGAACCACACACTGGTAAGAAAACCAACCGTTAAATCGCCAACAGCTGATTGGAGCTTATCGGCAGGTGCTGATGCCGCCTCGTCGGAGTGGAGCGTAATGGCTCAAAACGATATTAGCAACATTGGCATTCACACCTTTGACAATGTGCCTCCTGTAGTAGAGACAAAAGCCGATACCATAAGCGCATTCTTTATTGGCAACAGCTACACGTATTACTTTGACATGCCTACCATTGTTGCCAATATTGCAAACTCATCGGCCGACAAAGATCTTTTCTTGCATGAGCAAAGTACCATTGGCGGTTATACGCTTA
>JAYVSA010000444.1:0-2397 GCA_043775765.1 Breznakibacter sp.
TGCAACAGAGAGAGTTGTAATATCCCAAGGCATTAGAGTATAAACGCCTGGAGCGGTTTTAAACAAAATCTCCAAAACAGGAATCATGGCAAGAATACCAAAAACCGAAAAAAGAGCCGATAGTAAGTTGAAGACAAATATAAAAACGA
The DNA here is from genome assembly GCA_043775765.1 of Breznakibacter sp. Classification (GTDB taxonomy): domain Bacteria; phylum Bacteroidota; class Bacteroidia; order Bacteroidales; family Marinilabiliaceae; genus JAGPHP01. The sequence goes on from JAYVSA010000444.1 coordinate 150, forward strand.
GGTTGCTCTTGTAAGGAGGAATAACACGCCGTAATAATCCAAAAAAATCCTTCATAAAGGCTCAAATAAAAATATAATGGTTAAATACCTGTATACGTTTGTGGTGTAATGGCTCTCAGCTCCTCTTTAACACTTTCTGAAACATTAAGAGTATCAATAAATTGAGAAATTGATTTGGCATTTATTTCGCCATTGCCACGCGTTAAGTCTTTTAATGCCTCGTATGGGTTTGGATAGCCATCTCTACGAAGAATGGTTTGAATACCCTCTGCAACCACTGCCCAGTTACGTTCCAAATCGTGAGCAATAGCCTTCTCATTCAACACCAATTTGCCCAATCCTTTTTGTAACGAGGTAATAGACAATACGGTATGAGCTATTGGCACACCAATATTTCTTAATACGGTAGAGTCTGTTAAATCGCGTTGTAGACGACTAATAGGGAGTTTTGCCGATAAATGTTCAAAAAGAGCATTGGCAACGCCTAGGTTTCCTTCGGCATTTTCAAAGTCAATTGGGTTTACCTTATGTGGCATAGCGCTTGAACCAACTTCTCCTTTTTTAACTTTTTGCTTGAAATAATCCATCATCACGTACGTCCAAAAGTCACGCGACATATCAGTTAAAATGGTATTTATACGTTTAAAGTTGTCGAATATTGCCGCTAAGTTATCGTAATTAGATATTTGAGTGGTAACTTGTTCTCTATCGAGCTTTAGAATGGTATTTACAAAATGATTCCCAAACTCTTTCCAGTCTATATTTGGATAGGCAACGTGATGAGCATTAAAATTGCCCGTTGCACCGCCAAATTTTGCCGAATTAGGAATGCTCTTTAAGAGAGCCAACTGCGTATTGAGGCGCTCCACAAACACTTTTAACTCCTTACCTAAACGGGTAGGAGAAGCAGGCTGACCATGAGTTTTAGCCAACAGTGCAATCTCTTTCCATTCGGTTGCCAAATCGTCAATCTGACGAATAAGCTCCTCCAAAAGTGGATAATAAATAGCCTCAACAGCATCTCTCAATGAGAATGGAATTGCGGTGTTATTAATATCCTGAGAGGTAAGTCCAAAATGGATAAACTCTTTATATGGTTGTAGAGAAAGCGCATCGAACTTCTCTTTTATGAAATATTCAACTGCTTTTACGTCGTGATTTGTAACGCTCTCTATTTCCTTGATGCGCTCAGCATCTTCCAACTTAAACTGGTAGTATATTTCGCGTAACTGCTCATATTTACTTTTATCGAACGATTTTAATTGAGGAAGCGGAATTTCGCACAGAGCTATAAAATACTCAACCTCAACCAGTACGCGATATCTAATTAACGCGTATTCAGAAAAATAGAGCGCTAAACCGTCTACTTTATTTCTGTATCGACCATCAATGGGTGAGATAGCCGTTAACAAATGAAAATCCATCATATTTTGAAAATTAAAGTGCAAAAATAGTATTAATAGAGATATGATTTATCAACGCATGGAGTAAATATCACTATTAACAAAAAAAAGCTACCCAAATGGATAGCTTTCCTTACTAGTATAAATAAACGGTTACTTGTAAGAATCGTTATGAACGCTTTTCACTGAACGACCAGATGGATCATTTAAGTTTTTAAAAGATGCATCCCACTCTAAAGCTATTGGAGTAGAACATGCCACAGATGGAACCGAAGGCACACATGAAGCCGCCTGATCGGATGGAAAATGTGATTCAAAGATGGTTCTGTAACGATACTCCTCTTTTGACATTGGAGGGTTAATTGCAAAACGGAATTTTGAATTCGCCATCATCTCATCTGTTACCTCGTTGTTTGCTACCTCTTTCAAAGTATCAATCCAACTATAACCAACACCATCAGAAAATTGCTCTTTTTGTCTCCAAGCAACACTCTCTGGCAAAATAGATTCAAATGCTTTACGAACAACCCATTTCTCCATTCTGCCGTTTTTAGCCATTTTCTCTTCAGGATTCATGCGCATTGCTACGTCTATGAACTCTTTATCTAAGAATGGAACACGTCCTTCAACGCCCCAAGCAGCCAGTGATTTGTTGGCACGTAAACAATCGTATAAATGCAGTTTACTCAATTTACGTACGGTCTCTTCGTGAAAAGCCTGAGCATTTGGCGCTTTATGGAAATATAAATATCCACCAAACAGCTCATCTGCACCTTCACCCGAAAGCACCATTTTTACGCCCATTGACTTAATTACACGAGCAAGTAAATACATTGGGGTTGATG
>JAYVSA010000445.1:0-8167 GCA_043775765.1 Breznakibacter sp.
ACCAACAACCTGAATCACATATTCGCGACCCAATTTGCGCGCCTCTTCAGTAACATTCGCTAATGTGTCTTCATTAAAAACCAATTGCGTTAAACCATAACGGTCGCGAAGGTCAATAAACGTCATTCCACCTAAGTTACGAACTTTTTGCACCCATCCAGCAAGGGTAACACTCTGATTTACATTAGATAATCTTAATTCACCACAAGTATGAGATCTATACATCTTTTTCTAAATTTGCTTCTATTTGAACTTTATTCTTACCTCATTAGAAAATAAAAGTGGTACTTTTGCACCCATTATTCCAGTGTGCAAAAATATAAAGAAAAAACCAATTAATAAGCGGTTTTTTTCTAGATAACAATCAGTAGATGACAAAAATAACTTTCGGTCACGAATATTTTATGCAGCAAGCCTTTAAGCAGGCAGAAGATGCATTTGGCAAAGACGAAATTCCTATTGGCGCAGTGGTGGTTTGCAACGATTTAGTAATTGCAAAAGCCCATAATTTAACTGAAACGCTCAACGATGTAACAGCACATGCTGAAATGCTTGCCATCACTTCAGCTGCCGAATATTTAGGCGGTAAGTACCTGCACGACTGCACGTTATACGTTACTGTCGAGCCTTGTCCGATGTGTGCAGGAGCTTTGCATTGGGCACAAATTACGCGTATTGTTTATGGTGCAAAAGACGATAGGCGTGGTTGTTCAAAACATTCGCCATCTATCTATCATCCTAAAACAGAGGTTATTGGTGGTGTTATGGAAGATCCAAGTAGTGAGCTTATGAAAACTTTTTTTCAACGAAAGCGTTAATGGTTTGTATAGATGAAGAATATTAAAAAGTCGGTTCTGCTGAGTTTGATTGCTGCAATGACGATATGGTCCATGTCTTTTATTTGGACCAAACAGGCATTTGTTGTTTTTTCGCCTATTACCACCATTTTTCTGCGTCTTATTGTTAGTTCAATTCTTATTTTTGGATATCTCCATTTTACCAAGCAGTTTCAAAAGATTGAGAAGAGAGATTATTTCTGGATTTTACTTTTGGGTATTTTGGAGCCGTTTCTCTACTTCATGGGTGAGAGTTTTGGCTTGCAATTGATACCCTCTACATTAGCATCAGTTATCATCTGTACCATTCCGCTTTTTACGCCGTTACTCGGTTTTATTGTTTTTCGGGAGCGCATGACGTATATGAATGTGGCGGGTATTGTTATTTCAGTGATAGGAGTAATGGTTATGGTCGTAGATAAAAACCTCTCGCTCAATGCGCCACTTAAAGGTATTCTGTTGATGGGATTGGCCGTTTTTAGTGCCACTTGTTACGCATTGGTTCTTAAGCATTTATCGCATCGTTATAGTGGTTATTCTATTGTAGCGTATCAGAATACGGTTGGAATATTTCTTTTTTTACCGTTTTTTACCTTTAATGAATGGAGTACTTTTATATCTACACCCGTTACATTTAGTGCTGTTTCGGCAGTTATTATGTTAGCTGTTTTTGCTTCAACGGTTGCATTTATTCTCTATACTCACGGCATTAAAGATTTGGGGGTCACGAAAGCAAGTGCCTTTGTAAATTTAATTCCAGTTTTAACAGCTATCTTTGCATGGTTTATTTTAGATGAGCAAATTGGTTGGAGAAAGATTTTTGGCATTGCCATAGTAATAAGCGGACTATTTGCTTCGCAATTTAAAAACAAAGAACAAGATGACATTAGACCTTTTGAAGCATAAAAATAGAGCACTTAGTCAAGCTAAAGAGAACAAGTTATTCCTTGAGCAGTTGGGTAAAAAACTGCCAAAGAATCTTAATAAAGTGACTTATGCGCTCCATAACGCTGCCGTAGAGCGTATTGATTGTTTGGAATGTGCCAATTGTTGTAAAACCATTAGTCCCATTATTATGGATCGCGATCTTGATAATATGGCGAAGTTTTTGCGAATGAAAGCAGCCGATATTCTAGAGAAATATCTTGAAATGGATAAAGATGGTGATTATGTATTTCGTCAAATGCCATGCCCATTTTTGCAAGACGACAACCGTTGTTCTATCTATGAAGCGCGACCTAAGGCCTGTAAAACTTATCCACATACCGACCACGAAAGGGTTTACCAAGTTCTACAAATTACCTATCACAATAGTCTTGTGTGCCCAATAGCGCTTGATGTGGTTGAAGGCCTAAAGAAGGAGTTTAAAGGCGATGTGGGGCAGGGGTTAAAGTTTTAAGAGATGATTTTTAAATCGCCAATTTATAGAGTCCTTTTTTTTAGCTTCTTATCGTTCAATGCTTATTCGCAAGCAAAGAGCGATTCTATAATAAGTTGGTCTAAAAACAATAAATTAGAATGTGTTGATTTTAAGGGGAATGTTCCAAAGCATACTCAATGGGCTGCTATAACAACCTATTTGATTTATGTTGAAGGAACTACAACAACGGGTAAGCTGCCGAAGTACTCCATTGAGGCTCGATTTAATCGCTATTTGTCGTGGATGAGAGTTGATTCGAATTATGTTTTAGTGCACGAACAGCTACATTTTGATATTGCCGAACTCTTTGCTCGTAAAATGCGACAACTACTGTCGGAGCTGCAGTTAAAGGGAGAAAAAAAGATGGCCATTTATAACAGCTCCTTTACAAAGCTCAATCAGGAGTGCTATCAAATGCAACGAGATTACGATAAAGCCACAACGCACGGAACTAATTTTCCAAAGCAGAAGGAGTGGAGTGTGAGCATTGCAAAAAAGATTAAGCAACTCAATAAATTCGAATAAAACATTTATTATATAACAAAAAAGACTTCAATTTCTTGAAGTCTTTTTTGTTGCGGATAGAGGGGGATTCGAACCCCCGGTACAGTTACCCGTACGTCAGTTTAGCAAACTGGTGGTTTCAGCCACTCACCCATCTATCCTAAAGATGAGACTCTGCTCAAATGCGGTGCAAAGATACGCTTTCAACTTAAATTATCAAATATTTTCTAATAAAAATACAATATATTTTGAACTCATTTGTAACTATAAAATATCAATAGTTACGGTAAGCATTTTTTCTTGTAATTGTTTCTTAACGCCCTCCAATTTAGCCATCTCACCGACCAATACGTCGCACTTGCCTTTGTAATGGGTTATTAATGCGCATTGTTCTGCTTGAACTGCGGTGTGGTTGCAATAACTTACAAGTTGTTCTATTACATAATCAAATGAATTCACATCGTCATTGTGTAAAATAAGGGTCCAGCCTTGTGAGGTATTCTCATTTGGGTTAATCTGCTGTTTCTTTTTTCTTGACGTTAACATAATCCTAAATTTCAAAAATAATTATTTCCCTTCCAATGTTTTTGCCTTGTTTAAATCTATTTGCTTTCCTTCATAAAATGCAACCAAGTACGCCCCAGGAAAGCCAGCATCTTTTACACTTTGAATGTCAGAAATTGCTTCATCGGAAGTTGAATACTGTCCCGCGTAATATTTTACCACATCTTTACCTTCCACTTGTTCATAAGTAACATCGTGAAGCCCTGAAAGCAAGGTTTCTGATGGCGCATTTCGAAATACTCCTATTTGAATTTTATATACCAGACCGTCTATATTGTTGGGTGTTGGTTGCGGTGTTGGTTTTTCTGGATTAACTTTTGGTAGAACCTTTATGTCTGTTGCAATTACTGTGGGAGTAACTACGGGGGGTACAGCTCTTTGTGTAGGTGTTGCAGCAGCCGATGACGGCGTTAAAGTCCAGCCTTGCTTGCTTGCACTCGAATAGTCAAAAAGCATTTTGTCTTGAGTGTCAACGGCCATTTTTTTGAGCCCTATCACTTTCTCTATTTGTGAGAATTCTAAGGCATCATTCGAAGAATATAGACCCGATGCTTCTCTATAATAGGAGTTTGCCTTTGCCTCTTCGTCGGAGTAATGCTGCCCTCTATCTGCGCTTATTTGAGGTAGGATTTCGCCAAGCTTTAAACTGTAGATACCAAACTTTTCATCTAATGATGAGAGTAAAAATCGTAATGAGGCTTCTTTTAATTTTTTGCTCTCTTCAATAAGCATTTCTGTTGAATTTGCTTGATTTGCGGGTTCCGTACTGGAACTTTTAAATTTTAATTCGTTAGCCTGCGTTGAATGTGCCGATTTGTCGAGTAGCGAACTGGCTTCTAGGGTTAGAATGCTGCCCCATACATATAGCGAATCTGCCTGTTTGAGTTTATCGATGTCTGAATCGTCGAAAATATTTTGATACATTGTGGCGAATTTTTGAGACCTCTTTTCAAATGCATCTTCAGAATAAAACTGGTACTTTTCAGGATTAAGTGTTACATCGCCCGATGATAAATTATAGGTGTTAGGGGTCGATATTTTGGCGCTTTTGTAATTGCCACTACCAACCATTTCTCTTATTTTCTCCGTTTCTAAGCGCCGTGCCACAAAGTTACTCTCCTCTATAATGTCATCATATCCATAAAGTTCTTTCTCCATTTTTAATATTTCAAGCACTAACTTATCTTTCACGCTGTCGTCATCAGACATTTGGAAAAAAGCACGTTTCTCGCGCATTTTATTGTTTAGGCTATCACGTTTTTGTAGGATGTCATACCCTTTTTTATAGTATTGAAGTGCTTCTGGACTTTTAAATTGTTCGAAGTTCGTATAAGTCAATGTGTCATCTACGGCAAACTTAAATTTTGGCGCAGTACGTGACTTTGCCTGTTCCGACTGGTAGGTGAAGTTGCCATTACGTTGCGCCTCTTTAAGGGCGTTTATTGAAACATCCAAACGAGCAGCTTTAATAATGTCGCGAACATCGGCTACGTTGGATTTTTGAGTTGTGTTCGTCCAGTTTAATTTGTATACTGTTACTATATCTCCAGTTGTTTCTCTGTTCGAAGCAAACCATGCCACCGAATTTATATCGTCTGTCACAAAAAGAAGATCATCATCGGGAGAGTTAAAGGGAATGCCCATGTTTATAGGGTCTGAGTAACTCTTTGTTGCTATATTGTATTCGGTTTTGTAGATGTCGTAACCTCCAAATCCTCCAGGTTTGTTTGATGCAAAATAAAGGGTTGTCCCATTGGAGGCAAGATATGGGTACCCTTCGTCAAATGCACTGTTGATTGAAGAAGGTAAGGCATCATTATCGCTCCATCCATCCAAAAGCTTAACCATTTTGTATAAATCCTGGCCACGAGTTCCCGTACTGAAAAGGGAGAAATAGGCTTCGTCTTGACGCTCGGTCATGTACATAATACCGTTAGGATCTACGCCAGACTGAAAAAAATCGCTGTTTTTTAAGATGTTACCGCTCTCTTTTGATGGGTAGTAGAGTGATATGATTTTCTTTTTATTTACCGTGTCTTTGTCTGTTATTGTAAGCGAATAGTACTTAGTGCTGTTGAGTATGCCATAGTCGCATTCTTGAATAAACTTAGTTGAATTTTGTACTCGTACATCACCAAGTGTAGCTGTTTTTTTGAACTGGATATAGCATTTTTTTGCCTCTGTAAATTCGTAAGTCATTTGTAAGGCACGTCCTAAATAGTAGTTAACATCTTTGCTAATGCCCGACATTGCCGAGAAACGAAGTCGACGAATAGCCTCAGAGTAATCTTCTTTGGTAAGGCAAAGTGTTACCCCGTAATAGTAGTTGTACTGAGGGTTACGAGAGTATTTGTCTAACAGAGCTTTATAAATGACTTTAGCCTCTTGGTATTTTCCCGCATCAAAATAATCATTAGCAAGTTTTGGTGAAAGAGTTTCGTCTTGCCCCAACAGAAAACTAAACGGCAGAATAACTGTTAGTATAATTAGTAGATATTTATGCATAATATTCTTAAAAAAAACGATAAAATAGTGTGTTTTATTGAACAATTTCTACACCATTAAAGATATAAAACTAATAAAACAATTTGAATATCAAATAAAAACCCTTCAAGTTTCATTAATAATATTGGTTTTGGTTGACTTGTTAATAAGTTGTCCTATAATAGATTCAGAAGTAGATATTTTAAAATTATATTTGTAACTTAAAGAACGAAGTCATGACACATCTAAAAGTTGGCGATACTGCACCTGCAATTACGACTCAAACATCTGATAACAAAGAATTTACTTTAGAATTACACCGAGGCAAAAAGATTGTGCTTTATTTTTATCCAAAAGATAATACTCCTGGATGTACGGCTCAAGCGCGTAACTTAAATGAGAATTTAGATTCACTAAAGAATCAAGGGTTTGAGGTTATTGGGGTTAGTCCTGACCCATTGGCAAGCCATTTGAAATTCATTGAGAAGTTCAATCTTAAATTTCCACTTTTGCTCGATACTGAGAAGAAGATCGCTACGGATTATGGCGTATGGGGCGAAAAGAAAAATTATGGTAAGACATATTTTGGCATAATAAGAACTACTTTTGTAATTGACGAGAAGGGAATTATTACTGAGATTATTGAAAAAGTAGACACTAAAAATCACACAAAACAGATTTTAAGATAATTTTCTGTTTATAGACAATTTAAAATAAAGAATTACAAAATGGCAGAAGTAGAAAATAATGCAAATAAAGAGAAGTTGAAAGCTCTTCAGCTTACAATGGATAAAATTGACAAAACCTATGGTAAGGGCGCCATCATGCGTATGGGCGATCAGGCTGTAGAGAAAGTGCCCGTGATACCTACTGGTTCGTTAACACTTGATATTGCGTTAGGTGTTGGTGGTTACCCAAAGGGACGTGTTGTTGAAATTTATGGTCCTGAATCATCGGGTAAGACTACTTTAGCCATACATGCCATTGCACAGGTTCAAAAGATGGGTGGTATTGCTGCATTTATTGATGCAGAACACGCTTTTGACCGTTTTTATGCCGAGAAATTAGGTGTTGATATTGCAAATTTACTTATCTCTCAACCCGACAACGGTGAGCAAGCACTCGAAATTGCAGATCAACTTATTCGCTCATCGGCCATTGATCTTATTGTAATTGACTCTGTTGCTGCGCTTACACCAAAAGCAGAGATTGAAGGTGATATGGGCGAAAACAAGCTTGGCTTACAGGCTCGTTTGATGTCTCAGGCACTGCGTAAATTAACCAGTAGCATTAGTAAAACAAATACTTGTTGCATGTTTATCAACCAGCTACGCGAGAAAATTGGCGTAATGTTTGGTAATCCTGAAACCACAACAGGGGGTAATGCTCTTAAATTCTATGCTTCAATTCGTTTAGATATTCGTAGAGTAACGCAATTAAAAGATGGCGATAATGTCATAGGTAGCCATACTCGCGTTAAGGTTGTTAAGAATAAGGTAGCGCCTCCGTTTAAAAAGGCCGAATTTGATATCATGTTTGGTGAAGGAATCTCTAAAATTGGTGAAGTTATCGATCTTGGAGTAGAACTTAATGTAATAAAAAAGAGTGGCTCTTGGTTTAGTTACAATGAAACAAAACTCGGACAAGGGCGTGATTCTGTAAAGGATATCTTGCGTGATAATCCAGAGTTGATGGAAGAACTTGAGAAAAAGATAATGGAGCTTTCTGAGCCCAAATAGTATTCTATTAAATAAGAAATTGGAAAAATGGGTAGGCTTTTCGCTTATCCATTTTTTTGTTTTAGAGTGCTACATTCAACTCAGTTTTCTATTGCGGATTCTGAGTTAAAGCAAATACTCGTCATGAAAATGCAAGATTAATCAAAACATGTATATTGTTAATTCAAGCATTTGGGTCTATTTTAAATCATGAGCATTTATGTTGGAAGCATCTGTTATGTGTTAATTATTAAAAAATAATTGAAGATCTAATCAATATTGTTAAAGAATATATAACTTTAGAAAAGAAGAGCAGGTACATGCTCTAAAGTAAACCTAAACTCATGGCTCATCATTTAAAAAGAGAGGCTCAACCATCTACAAATATTGGAGACCATATCCTTATTGTGGACGACACGCTTGTAAATCTCGAATTGCTGACGCACATTCTCGAAAATGCTAACTATAATATTCGCACGGCCTTAGATGGCAAATTGGCACTAGCTGAAATTCAAAAGAGCCACCCTTCAATTATTCTTTTAGATGTAAGAATGCCTGATATAGATGGGTTTGAAGTGTGCCGATTTGCCATCTAAGGCCGTGCGAATATTATAGTTAGCATTTTCGAGAATGTGCGTCAG